>CAZIXJ010000779.1:0-1500 GCA_964542835.1 uncultured Hyphomicrobiales bacterium | reverse complement strand
TCTTGAATTTTTAGAAAATCATCCCGATAAGAAGCAAGCACTGGAAAACCAATATGTAATTTTAAAAATGAAAAGTTTTTATTAAAGGAACATTCTGCTATAGATTTAGGTCGCTTTGATGTAATTGCAGATATTGAAAGATTAGAGTATTTCATTTCAAAGGGCTATATATCAAAAGGTTATGTGTTTTTTGTTACAAATTGTAGTAGTTATTGGCAACTAAAAGCAAATAATAGCTTAATAAAATCTCAAGATTTTGAATTTAGATTACATGATAAGCATATTTTATCTGGCAAACTAAATTGGCAAAAAGGAGCTAAAGAGAAAACTTATGGTAAAAAAAGAATAAAGGGTCTAAAATTAGGAAACAAATATGAGGTTAATTGGAAACCTTTTTCTTTTTGCGGGAATAATCAAAATAATGAATTTAAGTATATTTTGTTTGAAGTGTTGCCAAGTAAAGAAGAATTGAAAGAATTGATTGAAAATAAGTGAAATATATCAAATAACTATAGTTCTGTTCAATAAAACCAGTTTCAAAAGAAATTTTAAATGCTCTTGGAAAGATTACAATTATTTAATATTTTTGCATCTTAAATCAAAGGAAAGAAATATGAAAACAAGAATAACGCAGCTATATCTTGCATTTTTATTAGGATTAGTCTTTGTCTCTTGCGAAGATGATGTTGATTATTTAGTAACAAAGACTGTGGCTAAGGAAGTATCAGTTCCTAATAGTGCAAGAGTGAATGAAAAATTTGATATTGACATCGTTGTATATGGTTCAAGTGGTTGTTCATTATTTTCAGGATTTGATATGAACCAAATCGGTGATACTACTTATTTTGAACTTTTTCAAAAACGAGACAAATCTGCAACTTGTACTACTGCTATAATAGAGATACAAACAACTATATCTGTATCTTTCTCTGAGCCGGGAACTAAATATCTGATATTTAATGATTCTATAAACTATTCTGATATGACAACTGAAATAACCAAATCAATCGAAATAAAAAATTAACCAAAATTTAAAATATTTGAATAAAAAAAATATGAAAGAAGAACTAAAACAAAAATTAGAAGAATACAGCTATACCGTAGAAGAAGACCTGAATTCAATACAGGTACAGCTTTTAAAAAATTTATATGCTGATATTAAATTCAAAGATGACGGCAAAATCGAAATAGTTGAGCTTTTCAAAGGATGGAGTTTAGTTTTCGGTTTTTTGGGTTTTTCATTCAAAGGCAATTTTAACTTTTTCTCAGGTTTGTTATTACTTATTATTTTTCTGCATTATGCTTTTGATTTAGTTGATGTGAATATTTTAATTGGATTTATTGGTATATTTCTTGTAAACTTATTTTTGTTTTTTTATTATTTGATAAAATTTGAGAATTTTAAGATTTTTGCAATAAATATGACAGAGAAAATAAAAAGTAACAATTGAATTGCCAAGACTTATTATTTTTCTCCAATGCACGAATTGCTACAAGTTA
>CAZIXJ010000778.1:0-1504 GCA_964542835.1 uncultured Hyphomicrobiales bacterium | reverse complement strand
ACAGAAACTTCTGTGCCAGTTGCTGTTCCAGCTATATTTGAATAAATGCCATTTGAAACAGGTGAATAAGTAGTAGATTGATCAATTCCTATGTGTGTTCGCTCTTGCTGATGTAGAATCTGAACATTGTTTCCTGTATTATCATCCAATCTTAGCCATAGCTCTTTAGTAAATGCTTCTGAAGAAGAAAATTTTAATTCACTTGCTTCCAATATTTCTACAAAATCATCAGTTCCATCAAAATTTAAAAGATTTCCATATACATCTCCATTATAATTATTTCCACTAAAATCAGATAATTCTATAAAATCAGCATTTTTAATAGAATTCAACCATAAATCATCATGAGCAGGATAATAAGCAATTAAATTTTCATTTGAAGGCCAATTATAAGGCACTGTAATGATATCTCGTTGTTCATATAATCGTTTTACTTCTATAGAACTTAATTCTTTATTCCATATTTTTACATCAGCAATATGACCGGAAAAAAGAGAACCTATTAGATCTTGTCCTGATGCATTTGCTATATTAGCTGAAACAGAAGTAGGAGTATTTGCAACTCCATCTTTATAAAGTATTAATTCACTTCCATCATATGTTGCACATAAATGTGTCCAAACAAATAATTCATTTGTAGCATTTAAAGAATTAGTAAAATTACCGGAATCCGTATTTATAAAAATTACAAAATTTTCACTTGCATCTTTATATAATGAAATTTCAGTATTGCCTAATTTTATAATATAATCATCACTACCGGAAGATTCATAACGCACCCAAGCACTAATTGTAAATGAATTAGTACCGGTAAAATCATATGTATCATTTCCTAAATCTAGATAGCTAGAAGTTCCATTAAAATAGGCAGAATTTTTTAAAAGCATCATGCCATTTTTATCATAGCGAGCAGGCCTTTCAGGTTCAGGATTTGAATTTGTACGTGAAATATCTTCAAAAAAAGTTGTTGTTTCGGTTAATTCTGCTGCATGTTGCAATTTAGGACTATCTCGATAAATAGAATCTTCATATTGTGCAGTATTAGGATTTAAAGAAGCTGATTCATCTGAATCTTTTAATTTTTTATATGTATATTCTTCTTCATGTAATGCTGGTTTTTCTTTTCCAGTCATATATCCATATTCTATTGATAAACCGGATAATTCTGAATTTAAATTGAGAAACATTTCTCGATTTGATTCATCTTCTTCTACACGAGAAGAAAAAGCATTATTCATAGAATTAGAAAGATTATCTCTTTCCATTCTAGTTGGTTCATCATCACCGGAGAGAATTGCTTTGCTTATTTTTCTTCTTGTTTCAGTATTATATTCCATTAAACAACCACCGGAGTTAAAGCCTTAGATATATTAGCATATAATTCTTCTTGTTCAAATTTTAAAATTTGTGCTAAAACATTTTCAAAATCATATTTTCCTGTTTCTTTAGCAAAAACATCATATAATAAATGTTTTAATAAATTTTTTGGAGCTAAACCATTTCC
>CAZIXJ010000777.1:0-1506 GCA_964542835.1 uncultured Hyphomicrobiales bacterium | reverse complement strand
TAATGGCACGAAGATAGCACAATAACGAAATATTTCAAACGTCAGAGACATTATATTAGTCAAAATTATAATGGTGCGTTATGACAGAGAACAAATCACTTGAACTATCTCTTGATATTAAAAAAGCGTTTTCTAAAAACCTTTTGCCTGTTTTTGAAAAATACTTTCCTTATGATGTAGCCGAGAGTTATTCGGTTAATACCAGAGACCGTCTTTATACTCCGGGAAACACTTTGCAGACTATGTTGCTAACATCCTGTTATGAAGATAAATCATTGAAAGAATCTGTTTTTATTTATAAAACAATCCATGAAAAATATCAGGAATTATTATCCAAAAAAGCTTTTGAATTTGCAGAAAATCAAAAAAAAGAACAATCCAATAAGCCAGGAAGACCGAGGAAATCATTTGCCAGAATACCTGTTAGCAAAACCAAAGAAATATCCTCTGATACATCAGGCTATTCACAAGCCAGGCAAAGACTAAACATCAATTTAGTTAATGAAGTATATGAAGAATCAAGAAGTTACACATTAGAGAACGATTCAAATAAATGGCTCAACAGAGAAGTATTTGCCGCAGACGGTACATATTTGCAGTTACAGGATACCGAAGATATCAGAGAAGAGTTCAGCAGTGAAAAAAAAGGAGGTTATCCAAGGGGATTATTGCAGGCTGTAACATCATTTTCCTATGGTACAGTTTATTCACACCGATTAAGTACTGACAGCAAGAGTGAGCTGGAAGTGTTTAGCGAAATGATTGCCGACTTGCCATCGTGGAGCATACTCTTAGCCGATGACCTTTATAATTGCCATGCGATATTCGCATTGTTAAAATCACGAAATATCGACATAGTAGTACCCGGCAAAAGACACCGGAAATACGAATTGGTGGAAAAGATTGCCGAAGGAGATGAGATAGTCAGAATAAAAAACAGTAAATTATCGCCATGGTTAAAAGGCAAAGACATTGAAACAGTAAAAAATACGAGAACCCTTGAAATGCGAAGGATAGAATACATAGACCCCAACAAAGGTATATCAGGAGTATTATACACGAGTCTGATGGATAAAAGCATCAGTAAAACAGAAATAATACTAAAATACTTATCAAGATATGACATAGAAATCAGTATAAGAGAAGTCAAGACGATAATGCATATAAATGTGGTAAGGAGCAAAACCGCAGCAATGTCAAAGAAGGAGGTTACGGCGAGTCTGACGGCCTACAATTACATACGCAGATTAATAACAGAGAGCACTTTATTAAGTGCTTTTTCCCCCGAAAGAGATATCATTTACGAATACAATACGTTATATAAGGATATACATATTGACAAACTTGGAAGGGTTTATCAAAGATGGTCGCCTGGTAGATATGGAAAAGTTAAGCAGGGAGATACTGAAATCAAAAATACCATTTCGACCCGACAGGGTTTACCCGAGGAAAACCAAAGCAGGAAAATACAAAAAATATAAATAACTGCTTATCTTCGTGCCATTA
>CAZIXJ010000776.1:0-1513 GCA_964542835.1 uncultured Hyphomicrobiales bacterium | reverse complement strand
ACAAAAGCAATTATTGATAATTTATATATTTTATAATTCATTTTACCATCCTTTTTATAAATATGTTAATTAATAATGGCAAAATTACTCTATTTTCTGAATCACTACAATCCCATATAATTGGGGTTTTTAAGCATATCTATCCCGTTTTATTGGGATGAAAACTAAAAATCCAAAGAGATGATTTTTTTTGAAATGGCATAAATAGTAAGTGCGGGTAAACTTTTTATTCCGGTTTTTTCATTGATATTTTTTCTGTGACTTATTACGGTGTGAATGCTGATGTTAAGCATATCTGCAATTTCTTTATTTGAAAGTCCTTTTACAAGGTGAAAAAGGACTTCGGTCTCTCTTTCTGTCAAATCTTCCTGAATACTGTCTTTTTCCTTGTTTTTGTCTTCTTTTAGTCTTAGTTTACTGAGAATATTATCTAAAGAATCAGATATGTAGATTTCATTATCAAAATATTTAATCATCTCTCTGTGATAGAATGAATTAACTAATCCAATCAAGAATATTTCACTGTTTTCTCTTTTGAATTTTAAGAAATCATTTTGCATATTTATCAAAAGAGTCGGATTAATAATTGCAATATCAACATTTTTTTTCTGGCAACAATTTTTGAGTTCTTCAAGACTGGAAACAGTGTAAATATTATTGTTGTAATCAGATTTAATTAATAATGAAGATAAACCCTCAGAAATAATAACAGAAGTTTCGAAAATTGCAATATTTATTTTATGTATGTTCATTTATTCTGATTTGTTTTCAATTTCAGAAATAAGGGGTAACAGTATTTTTTCTTCTATCATAGCATGAATATGCAAATCAAATTCAAGCTCAAATAATGCCAGAAAGAGTTTTCTTCTTAAAGATAATTCATTTGATATATGCACATGCTTCAATAAAAGATTTTTCAAATCTGTTAGTTTGGTTTCAATATCTGAATGTTGTTCCTGATATTCACTTGCGGAAAAGTCAAAATTCGAATCAAACTTATTTTCATTGATAAGCTTAATAAAGTATGGGAAGGCAATCGATTCTTCATAATCTAAATGTTCCAATACTTCATTAAAATAATTTTGGAAAAAACTTTCAATAAGTTTGATTTCTTTATTGTCTGTTTTGTGCTGAATTTTTTTTATGTATCCAAGTATTTCAGGATATTTTTCTTCCTTATAATAAATATGACTTTTTTTTAAAAAGCGAATAATTACCATTATGTCTTCAAATGAACCAATATTTTTAAAAACGGGTTTGTATCCATTATAAAGATTACTAAACAACAAAAAAAGCGGCAGTGCTATAGAATTTTCAGAGCAAATAATGGAAACTGATTTATCGTTAACCGTAAAATCAATTTCCAGATGCTCTAAAAGAAGAAGTAACCTCGGGTTCTCTTTTATCAGATCTGACATTTTCATATCTGCTTTAATATAGGTTTTATGAGTTCCGTACATATGGTTATATTTATTTTAATTTCGCAAAATAATTCTTCGTTATCATTATACAA
>CAZIXJ010000775.1:0-1519 GCA_964542835.1 uncultured Hyphomicrobiales bacterium | reverse complement strand
AAAAAGTTTAGTAGAAGAAAAAGTAAAAAACATTAAAAATTCTGATTTGCTGGAAGAGTTTAAGCTGGAATTCCTTGTAAAAAAAGGAAAAATACAGCAACTTATGAATCAGATGAAAAATGTACCTAAAGAAGAAAAACCGGCTATAGGAAAGGAACTTAATATTCTCAGGAACTATACCCAGCAGAAATATAATGAATTAAAAGAAGAAATCGAAGAAGCTCAGAAATCTTCTCCCGATATAGATTTGACTTTGCCCGGAAGAATAGATTTCAACGGTGCCTATCATCCGGTATTACAAACTATCAGAAGAATGAACGAAATTTTCACATCAATGGGATTTGATGTAGCTCAGGGACCGGAAATAGAAGATAACTACCACAATTTTGATGCGCTTAATTTCCCTAAAAATCACCCTGCAAGAGATATGCAGGATACTTTCTTCGTTACAAATGATATGGAAATACTTCTCAGGACACATACTTCACCTGTACAAATCAGGGTAATGCAAAATCAAAAGCCGCCAATCAGAAGTATTATGCCCGGAAGAGTATATCGTAATGAATCTATTGACTCTACTCATCTTGCAGAGTTCCACCAAATAGAAGGTTTGTATATTGATAAAGATGTTACTCTGGCAGAATTGAAAGCAACTATGATGATATTCGCCAAAAAAATGTATGGCGATAATCTTACTTTCAGATTCAGACCATCTTTCTTTCCTTTTACAGAACCAAGTGCTGAACTTGATATAAGCAAAGACGGAGGAAAAACTTGGATGGAAGTAGCAGGCTGCGGTATGGTGCATCCTAACGTACTTAAATCAGGTGGGATTGACCCCGAAGAATACACAGGATATGCTTTTGGTTTTGGTATTGAGAGAGTTACTATGCTCAGCACCGAAATAGATGATATTCGTTCTATGTATGAAAACGATATTAGAATTATCAAACAGTTTTGAGTATTGCGGGTTTTCAAATGCAAACTTAAAAGATAAAGGAAATAAACGAATAAAAATATTTTCCGTTCATTTTTTTTTAAGGAAATTAAATTGAAAAAAAGATATTATCAGATACAGCAGGTACTGTTATTTTTAGTATTGGTAAGATTCATAATCGGTTCTTTTACGATGATGAATGTTGAAATATCAGGACTTAATGAGAGAATTGAGGTTCATTCATATGTAATCGTTTTAATGTTTATTCTTTATTTGATGACTTTTTTTGAAACAAAAACTGAAAAACCAATTATAGGAACTGAACTGTCTAAATTTAAAAAGATTATGTTGCATATCAAGTATGGCACATTTATTCCATTTCTCATTGCACTAAATTTAATCGCTTATAATATATTTACTTATACATTACTCATTCCTGTTTTAATGATACTTACAATAATATGTATTGTATTAATGTTATTTGTTTACCCGTTTCTTTTCCGAGAATACAAGCAGTAAAATAATCAGAATAAAGGCTTTATTATAAAGAATACTAAGATACCCTGATTGAATCACGGAGCT
>CAZIXJ010000774.1:0-1521 GCA_964542835.1 uncultured Hyphomicrobiales bacterium | reverse complement strand
AGTATGGTTATTAGGACAAGCAGTTAAAATAATAGGATTTTTAGTTCAAGGAATTGGAAAATTAATTGAATTTATGGCTACTTTACCTCAACGTATGGGAGTAGCAATAGATAGAGCTTTACCTGGTGGTAAGTTAGGATGGAAAAGTACACAGGAAGAAGTAGATAAAGAATTACAAGCACGAATAAATGAAAGAAGAGCAAGCAGCAAAGCGCTTGATAAAACTCTTGAACTTGTTGGCACTGTTGAAACAATGGGTAAAAATATTCGAGGAACAGGTGATGAATTAGTAGATTCTGCGAAAGAAATGTGGAGAGAAAGAAACAAGAAAACTGAACTTGATATGCCTGAATGGGAAGAAAGAAAAGGAGAAGTAAAAATACCTGGTGCTAAACCATCGCCGGCAGCTCCATCGGAAGGTCGAGGTGAAAAACCAGTAGTATTAAAAGCAACTTCTACAGGAATACAAGTTGATACTGAAAAAGGAGCATTTAAAGATGTTCAAAAAGAAAGTCTTGAAGTTTCTCGAACTCAAAGTGAAACTATGAAAAAACTAGAACAAGTAATGAAACAACAACAAGAAAATGGTTCTCTTACAAATCAAAAAATAGAAGAACTTATAACTATCATAGAAGAACAAGGTTTACAAGCAGCTTTGGAGGCTAGAGGTTAATGGCACATTATAAAGCAAAACGAGGCGAAAATCCAATAAAAGATTATGATAATTTTTTAGTAGCATGTATTTTGAAATTAAAAATACAAGATAAAAGAAACTTTGTGAATGAAATGGATAATCTTGTAATTCATAATGCAGGTAGAATGAAAGAAGATTTGTTTCTTTCAAAAATGGCAACTGTAATGGCTACTTATTCTACATTAGAAAATAGTCCCGGCGAAGTGAATAAAGAATTTGAATTATTAAGCAAATATATGGAGAAAAAATAATATGTCGGATTTTGTATCTTATAACCAAATGCTCACGAATTATTACTCATCAATAGAAGAAACAGAAAAAAATCCGAAAGAAGGAAAAGATCTTGGTAATATTCAACCTGATTCTCCTAATAATGTTTCATTAACTAAAGAAGAAAAAAATCTTGGAAGTATTCAACCTGATTCTCCTAATAACATTTTAAATCCGACAGAAATAACAGGAGAAAAGGAAGCTTCTGATATTACTTCTTCTTCTTATAAACCAGCTGATATTCCTGTATCTGATATTTTTAATGCAGAAGGTGAATGGGAAGAAATTAAAATTGATGATTTAAGAACATCTGATAATGCTGCTATATTACGAGAAGAATCTTCTAGAACCTTAAGCTTATTTCTTTATAATTTAATACCTATGTTTGTTTCTAATGCAGTTAATATGGCAGCAGGAATTGTAGGAGATATTTCAGAACCTGACTTAGCTACAGGAATAACTGCTGCTGTTGGAAAAATTAATTCTGCTGTAAGTCTTGCTCATAAACTTTCATATTTTACTCCTGCAGAAATTGCTTTATATGCAATAACTTCAGC
>CAZIXJ010000773.1:0-1527 GCA_964542835.1 uncultured Hyphomicrobiales bacterium | reverse complement strand
CGACAACTAGCCATCAACAAACTGAAGGAAGCAAAGCAGAATGTGGCTTCATTTTTTCCCGGCAGCCAACTCGGCGGTATTTTTTCTTTTACAGATCAGTTTGTAGAGCGGGAGCATTAATTTCTCCGCATCATCTCCTTTCTTCTCGAACCAGATATTTTTTCTCCATTTGAGCGTCTACGATACGCATGAAAATATAGGAAAGAACAATAGTAACGGCTAATCCTTCAAATAGCACTACGCCTGAGGCCGTGAAAGGATTGAGATGTGTTCCGACCATATCATTTTCTTGTAAAGACTGCATCAGGATATCATCAAAGTGCAGATACACCAGTTGGAATAGTCCAAATAGAATGACTCCGATTGCGCCGGGCCGGATCCCGGCTAAGGCACCTTTAACATAATTAATTGACTTTTTCTCAGGGTGCGATAGATAATATGAACGGATGGCTAAGTAAATAAAAACGGAGTGAATCACTATATTTAGAACCCGGAGATTCAACTCAGTGTATAAACCTACACTTCTCATGATTAGGAAATACAATAGGAAACCTATAAATAACAATGAGCCGTAAATCCAATCTTTCTTCATCTTCAAGTTTGATGTTGTAACAAGACAAATGAAATAATTGTTTATCGCATTGGTATTCAATGGGTTAAAACTGTAAATATTGAACTTTTTGGAGAGTGAATTTGTAGGGTAAGCGGCGCCGGTATATTGGAGTTAAAGCATTGAATGTAAAAATTTCATTGTTGTACAGATGATTTGAAATTCATGTACTTCATCGGGGTTTTTGGGTTAGGCTTTATCCCGCTTGTCGCATCAATTCTGTGTTCTTCGCAGAAGCATGAAGTGGGCGCTTTGTTTTTATCCAGCGGAATACGGGAGCAGTTTGTAACCTGTCTTAGCCGTTTCCGGAGGCATTCTTATATAACTCGGGTTGTTCATCGGCTTTTTTATCGTAGGACACATATATATTGATCCAAATAGCCCGAGCTGTCCTAAAGACCCAGGTGTAAAAGAGTACGAGAACGCCGGCTACGATGAGAATGCCCGTAGTTACATCTACATTAAAGAAAAAGTAAAGAAGTGCAAATCCGGCAAGCATTATGCCCGAAGCCAGACCGTATGCGATATACATGGATCCCCAGTAAAAACCAGGTTCGATTTCAAACGCTTGTCCGCAATGGTCGCATTTCTCATTCATGGTGAACACTTTTGAGAAATCGAAAGCGCTGCCGGGATACAGGTCCCCTGTGTGACATTTGGGACACTTGTAATTGATTATGCTATATAGCCAATGACCTTTTTTCATGAAACTTATGTGTGTATATTACTATAATATGTGTCTAATTTACTCAAAAATGCGTGTACGTCTTTTGAGTTCCAGCCATCTGTTTGGAAGGTAAAGGGTAAGTCATCGAGGATGAGTTCCACAATTTCAACTTTTTTCAGCCCTTTCAAGGAAACAATTTCTTTTTGTACGGTATACCTTACTTTTGGTTTTAGAAACGGTAAGATTTTGA
>CAZIXJ010000772.1:0-1527 GCA_964542835.1 uncultured Hyphomicrobiales bacterium | reverse complement strand
ACAATATAAAACCCAATAACCACAAGGATTTTTTATTATTTCAATATAACTGAATGTTTTTTATAAGTATATGTAAGAAGTGAAGATAATAAAAATTATATAGAAGGACAGGGGGTAGCTCCCTTTGAGAATGCCTACTCATTCTCTCACTTCTATTTAATATAAACCTAGTAGGAGGTAAAAAATGAAACAATGTACTAAATGTAAAGAATGAAAAGACGAAAGTGAATTTTATAAGGATAAACAAAAATCTGACGGTCTGTATTCACATTGTAAAGAGTGCAAAAGTAAATTATGTAAAGTAGTTTATTTTAATAAAAGAGAAGAATATTTACAAAAACAAAGAGAGTATCAAAAAAATAATAAAAATGTAAGACAAAAATGAATGAAAGAAAATAAAGACCATTGAAATAAGTATCACAGAAATTATTATCATAGTAAGAATAAGGATAACATAAAACAAAAAACTTATTCTCCAATAAAATTTTTGAACGTTCACTCAAACAAAATTAAATTATATGAAGAGACAAGAAAATCAAAAAACGGCAATTTAGAATGTAAATGTGCTTATTGTGGGTGTTGATTTGAACCATATAGATTACAAATAAAATATAGATTAGATGCTATAGAAGGCAAGTGTAGGACTCCTGGATCAGAATTTAGATTATATTGTTCACAAAGTTGTAAGAATAACTGTTCAATTTATAGACAAACACAATATCCCAAGGGCTATAAACCAGCAACAAGCAGGGAAGTCCAACCCGAATTAAGACAATTAGTATTTGAAAGGGATAATTACACATGTCAAAAATGTAATAAACATAAAGATGAATTAGAAAAGGGGTTACACTGTCATCATAAATATCCACTGAATGAAAATCCTGTTGAGAGTGCTGATATAGATTCTTGTATAACATTATGTGAAGACTGTCATAAATGGATTCATATGAATGTAGCTGGGTGTGGATACGGTGAGATGAGATGCAGTAAATAAATAAATTTTATAAATAAAAAGAGGAGGAATGATTATGAAGGATATTTTAGAAATGCTTGGAGTTCAAAATTTGGATGAAAGCAAACAAACAGAATTGAAAGAAAAGCTTGATACTATTGTTGAAACAAAAGTACTAGAAAAAGTTAAAGAAAAAGAGGAAGAACTGAAAGAATCTTTAACAGAGGAATATGAAGACAAATTCAACAAGTACAAGGATCAAGTAACCGAACAATTCTCAAACTTTGTTGATGAGGTATTAGATGAAGAAATGCAAATCCCTGAGAAAGTGGTTGAATACGCAAGAAAGGGTGAGTTGTACGAAGAAGTAATTGAAACTTTGAAAACAAAAATGGCAATCGATGAAGGTTACATTGATGATGAAGTAAAGGGACTGTTGAAGGAAAGCAAGGAAGAGATTGAAAAATTGAAGTCACAAGTCAATAAGATTCAATCTAAGAATTATGAATTAGAGGAAGACGCAAAAGAATTTGCTGCTAATATCTATCTTAGAGAGAAATGTGAAGGACTTGATC
>CAZIXJ010000771.1:0-1528 GCA_964542835.1 uncultured Hyphomicrobiales bacterium | reverse complement strand
GGAAAGAATATGTTCTTGCAGTTATTTATCTGTTGTCAAATAGGAAATTGTATTACATGCAGAAAGTGAATTTGAAAAGTATCGCGTAATTCAGGACAGACTTTATCAATCTGATTTTGATAAACTTATTGAAAATATTGAAAAACATGAAGATGAAATATAATTTAATGAATTTTCAGGAAATATGGAAGAGGGGAATATAATTACTTCACTCTAATCCCATAGCTCAAAATTTCTTTCACAAAAAGATTATCAGGTGTGAAATCCTCCGGGCGGAAAGGATGAGTCTCCAAATCGAAACTTGTCTTGGTTCTCGGTTTTGAGAGTTTCATATTGTCTCTGAATCTCACTCCTTCAAAATCATTTGATACTACAGCCAAGTCTATATCGCTCCATTCACTTTGGGTCCCTTTGGCGTAACTTCCGAATAACACAGCCTGCTCAATTGAGATATCATTATCTTTTGCATTTTTTACAAATTGATTTATAATTTTCAATATTTTATCAGGGACTTGAGCCATAAATAATTCTCCTTTATCAAACCAAAATTTTTAGCAGCAAAATCTTTATCAACTTTCTTATAAAATTCATTTTTATATTCCGGGTATCTACCTTCGAGATGAAAATTATTTACTAAATCGAAAAACTCTATTCTATCCTCATTCAATTTCAGTCCGGATAATTGAGATAATTTCAATAGATTATGCAGTCTTGGAGGATTGTTGTTATTGTTTATGTAAACGTAATACGCCTTCAACCCCTTTTCAAGAACCAAATGACCTATAAACAAACACCAGTCATATTTACCAATCACAAACAAAGACTCAGCAGCATCTAAATCATTATCTGCTGACTCTATCCAATACTTAATATGTTCATTAATTGACATCATTAAAATGTAAACGCATAATTAAAAGAAAAATTACTATTTCACAATTTAACGAATTTTGTGGAGATATGGGAGAGGGGGAAGGCTTTTTATGTGAAAAGAGGATAAGCAAAGTTCAATCAAATCGGAAGGCTTTAATCTGAATTAAGAAAATTTAAAAAATTCTAATTCAATCAATTATTCATAATTTGTAATTTTAAGTTCTAAATTATTGAAGTCAATGAAACATTGTTAATTTAAGTTCGTAGTTTCTGAAAATAATAATGATTATCAATAATTTAATTAACGGAGAATTATTATGCAGACTATAATAGGTGCAAACGGCTCTATCGGAAATATTCTGGCAAAAGAACTCTTAAAATATACCGATAAAATTAGGCTTGTAAGCAGAAATCCAAAGAAAATTAATAAAAATGATGAATTAATAAAAGCTGATGCCACAAATAAAAGTGAAATATCAAATGCCGTAAAAGGTTCGGATATAGTATATCTAACCGTAGGATTGCCATATCTTTCTAAAGTATGGAAAGAAAAATGGTTCCCGATAATGGAAAACTTAATAGAAGCATGCGAAAAGCATAATTCCAAACTCGTATTTTTTGATAATGTATATATGTATGGCAAAGTTGACGGCAAAAT
>CAZIXJ010000770.1:0-1529 GCA_964542835.1 uncultured Hyphomicrobiales bacterium | reverse complement strand
AGGAACACAAATACCGACAAGTATAAATAATACTGCAAAGGAGCAAAACAAAATAATTACATACCCAAATCCCTGCTATAATTATCTTTATTTTGAGTTTCCTCAGGAGTTGCATGGAAACTTAACAACTATACATATAATTGATATAAACGGCAATCTTGTGGCGCAGGAGGAAATATACATACAGCAGGGGCGACTGAAATACATACACGGTATTACAACCACAGGCACATACTTCTGGCAAGTGGAGGTAGGAGGGGAAATATATAGCGGAAAATTTATTGTGGGGTAATTGTAACCAAATTATGTCCTGATGTGTAATAAGGTTATATGTTAATTTATAAAATGGAGGTAATATGCTTAAGATAACTTTAGTGATATTAATCACAATCATATCAATGAGTGCCGAAAAAATTCATTGGGAACAAGTTTATGAAAATATTAATGATGAAGTATTTTTTTCGCCAAATTGCATTGAATGTCTTGATTCGTTAAATTGTGTTGTACTTGGAAGCAATTCCGGATTTATTATAGTTTATAATACTTCAGACGGTGGCAATACATGGCAAAAAGTATTTGATGATAAAGAAAATCATTATGCTCATGATACTATTGATATTTCAAAAACAATGAGAGCCTATGATGCTGTTTGGCTTAATAAAGATACATTGTTAATATCCACAAATTACGGTTCAATATTAAAAACAACTGATATGTTCAATTCATTTGACACAACTAAAATATTATTTGATAAAAATGTTTTATTACAAAACATTCATATGCCAAATTCAAAATTAGGCATAACCGGACATCAAAGGTGGTTGTGGATAACAAATGACGGATGGAAAACATGGACATACCATAAAAATCCTGATGCACCGGGGATGTATATTGCTAAACAGTTTTGGATGCATAATAAAGATTTTTTTGGTTATACTTGGACAAACAAAGTTTCATATTTTTATTCTTTATCCACAGACAATGGAGAAAATTGGCATACTCAAAACTTGTCAGATTTGACAAATAAAACTATAGAATTATCTGATATTTTTTTTATTAATGATTCATTAGGTTTTCTGGTTGGTGGAGTTAGAATAGAAGACACTGAAAATTACAACGAACTAATCCTCAAAACTACTAATGGTGGGTTTTCATGGGAAGTGAATTATATCAATAAAGATAGTAATTGGACAGGGCAGCTTCAATCAGTAGAGTTTCTTGATGAATTTAATGGAATTACTACAGGAGAGCTTGGCAAACTACTCAGAACAAATGATGGTGGGCTTAACTGGAACGTTGAATCTATTACATATCTAAAAGATAATAAATTGGATACATTGCGACAGGATATAGAGCGAATGGCAGTATCATTTGTCGGTAACAATCCAATAGTAGCTGTTCATGACAAAGGTATATGGAAGGGAGATAGAATAACGGGTATTAAATATGTGAATCATTTTGATTCCGATATTGAAATCTCTCCCAATCCCGCATCGGATTATATTGAAATCTCTTTTGGCAACAAAGGG
>CAZIXJ010000769.1:0-1530 GCA_964542835.1 uncultured Hyphomicrobiales bacterium | reverse complement strand
ATTCCGTCTTCGTTTGTATTTTCAAGGTATTCGCCATTATTAATTGCTTTGATGCTCTCATTGGCTCCTGAAAACACCAAGCCTGAACGAAGCAATGGATTATCAGCAGGTTTTTGAATATCGTTTCCTGCCATCATCATCAATTGTTCTTGTTCTGGCAATTCATCAGATTCGCAAAAGAAACCGTGTGTTGCAATATGAAGTATTTCCGGATTGTGCAAATCCTTTATTGCTTCTTCTGTTGCAAGTGTTTCGGTTTTTGTTTCTACTTTGTAATTGGAACTGAAAAGAATATTATTAATTTGCTCAACTTCTACTTTTGTATATGGCAATTCCGAAAACTGACCACTCAAACACTCTACATATCCCGCTCTGAGCATTCCTCTTGAATTACCGCTAAAATCTTCATTTTCCTCTGTTATAAATTCAGGTTTTCCGGTATAGGAAGGATTGCCGAATAATACTGCATAGTCAGCATTATAGCCTGAATTATCTGCATTCATTATTTCTTTTGAATTGGAAACAAGCACAATGTCCATTTCATTGCCGAGATAGTCTTTCGTATCAGGATTAATTAGCAAATCAGGATTAATGAGGTTAAAAACACCGTCAGGTGAGAGGTAAACCTTTTCTGTGCCGGCAGGCAAAGCATCTGCTATCGTTTGCCAGAATGAGCTATATAAATCGCCCAGAGGAACTGTATAATTCGCATTTGGTATTACCTGACCTGAGAGCATTTTTCGGTAAATTGAATTTCTGAATTTCTGCACTTCTTTTTCTTCAAGTTCATTGCCGTTTTCAAGCAGTACAAATTCCGGTATTTCAGATTCTTTTGTTAAAATTAGTGCTGCATAATAAACGGTATCAGTCCAATTTTTACCGTAATAATTAAATCTGAATATTTCAACGGCGGCTTCATTTGGTCTTAGTTTACTGCTAATGTCAGAGGAAGTATAGACCGTAGTATCTATAACAAACGATTCGGAAATATTGAACAGTTGCTTTTCGAGTTCATTCGTTACATTATTGATAGAATCAAGGCTGTATCCTGTTTTTTCAAGTTCATTTTTTGGCATTTGTGAGAGATTTGCATAAAACTCTCTGTTTGCCCTCCACTTATTAAAAATATCCAGAGCCACCTTATTTCCACTGTTTAATATTCTTTTTCTCATTTTCAGGGTTTCATTGAGCAACATACCTTTTGTAAAGAGCAAATTATCAAAAGCAAACTTTGCAATATCAGGATTTTCCTCATATCTTTCTTTTACGAATGAGAAAAACAATTCAAAATTAAACGACATGGTTTCCCAGTATATCTGCCGTTCAGATTCAGACATAGATTGGGAGTTTTGTTTGAAGATATTGCGGTACATATTTAGGGCTTCTGTGAAATAAGGTTCAGATTTATCGTATTCATTTTTTATATTATACAATATTGATGCATTCATAATGCTTGTTGCTAATTCAGGATGGTCGCCTTTGTATAGCTTCCTACTCATCTCTAATGATTCTTTCAAAAGAGGCTCTGCT
>CAZIXJ010000768.1:0-1533 GCA_964542835.1 uncultured Hyphomicrobiales bacterium | reverse complement strand
CGGCCGGGGAGAGGAGATTGCCCTGGCGGACGGCGAAGGGGTCATCAAGGCCCATCCCCGGAAGGAGCTGATCGACTCCCAGGGGATAAAGGAGCTGTATCCGGACAAGAGCGCAGCGGTGGAACAGGCCTTGGAGAAGGCGGGGGCGGAGCAGACCGTGCAGACCCTGACGGTACGGCAGGGAGGGAAGGCGTTTTTCGTTACCCTCCAGTACCTGCCGGACTTTGACTGGTATCTCCTGGTGCAGCGGCAGACCTCAGAGCAGGTTGACCCGGAGGCGTACGGGGGGATGGTTCTGGTTATCGCCCTGGGCGGCGTACTGTTGCTCCTCCTCTTCCTGATTTTGATCTATCTGACCGTCAGCCGCCCCCTCCGGCAGATCATGGACTTGACAGCCCATGTGGCTGCGGGAGAGGCGGATCTCAGCCGCCGGATCGATTTCCGCCGTAAGGATGAGCTGGGGGCCCTGGCGGACAGTCTGAACCTGTTTATCAAGAACCTGAACAAGGATATTGTGAATATCGCGGGATCTACCCGGGGATTCTCGGAGTTTGCCGAGGACATTGCGGATTCAGCGGCGGATCTTTCCCGGAATGCCGGGAAGCAGTCCGAGAATATGGGGGGCATCCTTTCGGAGATCATCGACTTCAATTTCAGCATGGAGGAGACCACCGGGAGCATTGAGAAGCAGTTCGGGATTGTGGACAACACCACCGGGGCGATCAACCAGCTGACCCGGGGGATGGACAACATTGTTCAGGCCATCGAGAATGTGGAGCATCGGTCGGAGAATTCGGTCAAACAGGCCCAGGAGGGCAAGGAGTATCTCCAGCATGCCATCGACGAGGTTCAGCGGATGAATAAGAACATCCGTACCCTGGTTAAAACGGTCCGTCAGGTGGGGGAACATTCGGAGAATATCGATAAGATCGTGCACGTAATTGAGGATATTGCGGAACAGACCAACATCCTGGCCACCAATGCGGCCATCGAGGCGGCCCATGCCGGCCACGCGGGCAGCGGGTTCCAGATTGTGGCCCAGGAGATTCGGAAGCTGGCGGCCAATACCAATTCCTCGGTTCAGGAGATAGAGAGTCTGGTGGTGACCACCAAGAAGAGCGTCCATGTGGCGGTGGAGACCGCGGAATCCGGGGAGGAGATTGTGGATCGGGTGCGACGCAGCTCCGAGGAGTCCGGGGAGGTTTTGGACAGCATCCTGGAGGATATCCACGGGATAGACAGCACCATGCGGGAGATCCTCCAGGTGAGCGAGGAGCAGAAGGAGGCTACCACCCAGGTGGAGAAGAATGCCGACGAGCTCAAGAACTTCTCTGAAGAAATCAAGAAGACCATCGAGAAGCAGAGCGACGGTTCCTACGGGATTGTTGGTTCGATCCAGGAGATGAAGGATCTGACCGGCCGGATTGCTTCGGAGTCGGAGCGGCTTTCCCAGCGGTCCAAGTATCTGCGGGTGGGCGGCCGGGAGCTGTCCCGGGTGACGGATAAGTTCAAAACCGACAGCGCCGCTACGGC
>CAZIXJ010000767.1:0-1534 GCA_964542835.1 uncultured Hyphomicrobiales bacterium | reverse complement strand
CTAAACAACAGAATTGAAGAAGAAAAGTATTCAGGAAAATGTTCAAGGTGAGATCACCCGTCTTTCGCAGAAGAAGCGACGGGATATGAGCTCACAGGAAAGAGTTCGGTTGTTACAACTGAAACTATATTTTAAGGCCAAACAGGAGAAGAGGTACAAGTTCTACATTCTCTACGACAAGCTATTCCTTAAATATGTTTTAACAGAGGCCTACAAGAGATGTAAGGCCAAAGGAGACAGTGCAGGAATAGATGGGATGACGTACACAGATGTTGAGGAGTATGGTCGCGGAAAATTCCTTGAAGAACTCGGGGAAGAACTAAGGAAGCGAACCTACAAGCCACAGCCAGTGAAACGCGTCTGGATAGAGAAGGAGAACGGAGGCGAACGCCCATTAGGGATACCAACGATCAGGGACAGGGTTGCACAGCAGGCCTGTAAGCTGATACTGGAACCGATATGGGAGGCTGATTTTGATGATTCATCATATGGTTTTCGACCAAAGCGCTCGGCAGCGGGTGCGGTAAGTCAGATCAAGCGAAATCTGAAATCGGGAAAGCAAGAGGTGTACGATGCGGACTTGAGTAAGTATTTTGATAAGATACCGCACGACAAATTGGAGATAGCCCTACAAGAGCGTATTGCAGATCCTCGGGTGCTTTACCTAATCAAGCTATGGTTAAAAGTGCCAGTAGTGGAAGAGGACGGCACCTACAATGGAGGCAAGAGCTCGAAAAAGGGAACACCCCAAGGCGGTGTGATATCACCCTTACTAGCAAATATCTACCTGAACCTGTTAGACAGGATTGTGAATAAGCCAGGGGGGTATTTTGACAAACAGGGCATCAAGATGATAAGATATGCGGACGACTTTATACTGATGTCTCGGCATATTCAACAGGAAGCGCTCATAAGGATAGAGCACTATCTTGAGCGCATGGGACTAGAGATCAATAGGGAGAAGAGCAGAAAGGTTAAAGCAAGAGAGACTCCATTCGAGTTTCTGGGATTTGCCTTTCGGTATGACCGAAGCGTATTATTTGAGGGAAGCAGGTTCTGGAATGTAATGCCGAGCCCAAAATCCCAAAAGAAAATCCGTCAAAAGGTAAATACTCGTCTCAAATCCATAGGTCACTACCCAGCTCAGGCAGTTGTCGCGGAGTTAAATCCGATCATCAGAGGCTGGATGAATTACTACAAAATAGAAAAGGTCAGCTATACGCAGGTGGCATTCAGAAAACTGGACGATTACTTGCGGGACCGTCTCCACCGCTTTTTCCAAAGGAAGAGTCAACGCAGGTCTCGCCTCCACGGTCAGGAGGCATACAGGCTATTAACCCAGCAATATGGGCTGATAGTCCCTTACAAGACCTCTGGGACTCGCCCAGTGAAAGCCTTGGACCGAAACTGGTAGGAAAGCCGTATGCGGGAAAACCGCACGTACGGTTTGATGAGGGGGCTGGGGAAACAGGGACAGCAATTGAGGTTGGTAGTTGCCAATCCATTCCCGCCTGTTTCCTCACTCTACTCTACC
>CAZIXJ010000766.1:0-1540 GCA_964542835.1 uncultured Hyphomicrobiales bacterium | reverse complement strand
CCGGCTCTTTCTGGAAGAGAAGAAGCTCGCCTCCCTCGTCGTCCGCGCCGAAGGCGGAAGGATTGTGGTGAAAGAAGGGGATTACAAAAAGCTGCGGAGGCTGCTGGAGGGGTACGGGGTGCTGAAGGGGTAGCTCGATCTCAGTTCCGGAAAACCCTGGTGTATTCATTATTGCTTCATGACTTGGTGGTCGTGCGCACCTATTATGTGTGATGGGGGCTCTCATGGAAAATATTACCCTTTCCATGGATCAGGATCTTCTCCCTCCCCAGTCTCTTCTGCGAAGGCAGAACATGCGGTTACGTGAGCAGTTCCTTGATCACCTTTCTTGCCATGAAGTTCAGCGCCTTGCCCCGGTAGGCGAAATTGTTGAACGTGCCGATAATGTGGGACTCCGTTCCAGGATGGAAAAACAGAAACGCACCGGTCACCCCTACACAGCCCCAGCAGTACAGCTCAGGCGGCACGAGGAGCGGAATCGATCTCAGCTTCCAGATCGAGTACCCGTAATCGAAGCCCACCGTCGGGAAGCCCATGGGCACATCATCGCTGATCATCCGATCCAGGGTATCCTCCCCGATCAACTGGCGGCTCGTCAATGCCTTCAGAAAGAGCAGGTAATCGGAAAGCGGAGCGACAACGCTGCCTCCGGCATGGTCGATAGCCGGAACGCCCTTGACCGAACTGAAGTCGATGTCCTTCATGTAAAGCCCGGCGGCTGGATGATCGGGCTGCCTCATCGGGTTGGAGAACCCGTGCATCCATGCGCGGGTCATACCCAGAGGATCAAAGATCATCCCGTGCATGGCTTCGTGAAACGGCTTCCCCGTGATGCTCTCGACGATCATGCCCAGGAGATAGTAGTTGGTATCCGTGTAGTGGTGCCTTTTCCCCGGCTCTGCGACCGGCTTCCTCTGTTCCTTGCCCCAGTTAATGGCATCCCTGGTCGAGATCGTGAACGACGGATCGGCCGTCATCTTCTCCAAGAGAGGAAAAAAGACATCGAACAGGCCGGAGGTCTGCATGAGCAGATGGCGGATCGTGATCTCTCCCGAGTAATCGCGGCCGCGGTAGACATGCAGTCCCTTCATCAGTTCGGCGTCCAGGTACTCTCCTATCTTGTCGGTGAAAGCGAGCTTGCCTTCTTCGTAGAGTTTCGCGATGAGGGTCGCAGTGAAGAGCTTCCCGACGCTCGCCAGATGGTTGGGCTGATCTGCATGAACGGGGGAGCCGTTTCCGCTCTCTGTGATGTTCAGGTCTACGCCAAGCTTATCTGACTGGACCAGAAGGGACGCAGCACGTACCCTGCGGTCGCTCTGTACCTGCTTTCTGAATGCGCCCTCTATTCGGGACTCACAGGTCGATCTGTTCACATCTCCTCCTTTCGGCCGCCGCTGAGCAGCCCTCATCTCGACTGGTTCAGCTTCTGCCCCTGCGTACAAATTGCTAAAAGCATTGCTCCTCATGTCGGTTTCTTCAAATTATATGTCCGGGACTGGGTGCTGTCAACAAAATGCCGAGTGCGCAAGAATCGCCCCTC
>CAZIXJ010000765.1:0-1540 GCA_964542835.1 uncultured Hyphomicrobiales bacterium | reverse complement strand
TTTTCTGTCCAATGGAAAATTGGTCGGGTTTGCAGGGTTGATTTCATTACCCTAAAGCTTTCTTCAATGCGCCATAGGTGAGCATACGCATCCAATACTTCATCATGACTGAGTTCTTTATGGCTGTACTGTATGGCATAGTAGCCATCCCACTTTGCATCCTTGTCAATTCGTTCGGTATTGAGTTGCTCGGCTCTCAAAGAGTCTTTTTGTCCAGATGTCTTCACATACCGTTTGGCTCCCTTCTTATTCTTTAAATCGGCTTTGGCTTCAATCAGACGTTCGGCCTTCTCAATCTGTCGCTGGCGATCGTGCCAATTTTTTCGAGCTCTCTTGCGGCTCCAGGTAATTAATAATTGGTCGGTCCACTCTCTGACCTTGTCGTCAATCTTTGTTTTGATGTGATAGTCTATAGTTTTATACTGGAAAGATACTTCGCCACTTTGCGGATTTGTATGTGTGGTTTTAAAGCCCTGGCTATCAAATATTTGCTCTGTATATTTTTTAGATAGATTTTTCATGCGAGCACTAACAATATAGTCGTATCCCGCTTCTCGAATAAGATGAAAGTTCTTTTTGCTATTTAACCCCTTATCGGCAACAATAATAACTTGACGAATGTCAAATCGTTCCTTGAGTATTTTTAAGGCCTTAACCATGGTTTGACCATCAAAAGTGTTTCCTTCAAATAATTCATATCCAATCGGTCGTCCTTGTTGGTCAGTAAACATACCTAAGACAACCTGTACCTCGTTAATTTTTCCATCCTTACTAAAGCCAAAATCTCTTAATGCGTCGGCCTCATTGCTTTCAAAGTGAAACGTAGTCACATCGTAAAAAGCTACATCCACTTTCATATTAAATAAATGACATTGACGTTTGAATAGGGCTTTCTCCAACTCTTCCTTATGGTCAGCCAAAAAATCCAGGCTTCGATAAATATTGTGAAGCTTTACATTCTGCCCCAGGTTCAAAAAAGTGTCTTTATCTTCACAAGCACTGCGTTTAGAGCCACTCCGTAAAAGCTTGTGTGCTACGGTATAAAAAATGGTTGCGCACAGGTCAAATTGAAAAGCCGGCCCCGAACTGTGTTTGATTAAGTCAGAAAATATTTTCCCCATGCCTAATTTGCCCCAGAGCTTCTCATAGACCGTGTGTCCGTAGCATAGCCTTCGGAGCTCTATGACATTCTCCAGATCGACTAAAGGCGAATCAGCAATTGATAACAACTTCGAACCGATAGTTTTTAAGGTGTCATCAGCCATCAACTGGTCAAGCCTTCCCAAATTCGCGATGACTTTATGACGAGTTTGGCCTTCCTGCCGGTAGGATTCTACTAATTGAAGGTAGGTGTAGTTTTTTGATTTTGTCTTCTTAACGAACATACTACAAATATAGCAATTAAAACATACCAATCAAATTGATACAAATAAAAAGTTGCCACTACAAATTAACGAGAAATTTGCGATTTTTCGCCCTATAAGCCTTTAAATTCAAGGAAGAACCATGCAAATTTCAGGTTCTCGTGTCAAAGTCAGGA
>CAZIXJ010000764.1:0-1546 GCA_964542835.1 uncultured Hyphomicrobiales bacterium | reverse complement strand
CCCGTCAATATCTGAAATTGGCGGAGAAATACGAAAAAAGCGGGATAAAATAGCCTTTTATGGGCCATTTTATCCCGCTGACAGGTCTTTCAATGGGAGATATGGAGTTTCTCCTAGTTGTTTCTCCGAACCTTTCTCCGAATGCCTACTGCGCCGAGGAGACCCGTTCCAAGGAGAATCATGGACGCCGGCTCGGGGGTTGGGACAGTTCCAGCACCCATCAAGTTATCATTACCACATTCCATGGTAAAATGGGCAATGAAGTCACTTCCTGCTAAAAAGGCAAGGTCAATTTCGGTTACAGCATAATGAACTCCTCCTGACAAACCGCCAACATCGGAATCGGAAAGATTTTCTGAAAAGCCGAAAATTCCTTCACCGATTTGAGTTCCCCCGCTTTCATATCTCCAGGGATTCGACCCCTGGTTTTGATGATAGTAGGTGGTCAGGGTCGTGGTCGTACCACTTCCTAATTCATAGAGGTCATAGCTATATGTGTCGAAGTTAAGGTCAAAAACATAATCATACCCAAAAGTATCTGTTACACTTGTGTCATTAGTGGCTTTATCATGAATATCTCCATATTCAGCATCTTCGTCAACATCTATAAATATGTCTCCCGATGCAAAGCCTCCATATCCATCTCTGAAGTTATATCCACCTATCATCGACAGAGATACTCCATCAAGAAAAAAACCCTCAAGATCCCAATTCTGTCCTGTCCGCATCCCTGGCTCAACTTCTTGGTCTTCTCTATGGGAATACCATGCAACCCTATTGTCTTCATTATTGTCTGAGATTGTAATATTATCTCCATAAGAATACGCCCAAGCACCGGTGTAGCAGAATATGATCATTAAGAAGAAACCGGATACAAAACCTGAGATTAGCCTTTTCATAAATACACCTCCTAATTATTTCAGATGAAATATGGAACTAAATAGTTGTTACAACAAGAAGTAAGATTTCGGTTTGTTTCACTCCTGAAGATTATGACTCCTTTCTCTTTAGATTTTTGCATCAACTCCAAAGCACCAAACGCTGTCAAATGCTGCTTAAAGACCAAGCAAATTGGATGCCAATATTGGTTTCCAAAATGATCGCCACAGAATAATAATGGAAACAAACGTATTATCAACATGATATGGAGATAGGAATTGATCATCGTTCTGACCGGCGCGATTCCGGCCATTTTTCCATGAGCTTTAATTGTTTGATATTCAATAAATTTTATTGAAATATACAAAATTTGTAGGCTTCCTGGCCGAAACGATGATCAAGGCCCAAGAGGGCATTGATCATCGTTCCGGCCGGCGCGATTCCGGTCGATTTTTCATGAGCTTTAATTAGCTGATATTTAGCCTATTTTATTGCAAACTACAAAATTTGTAGGCTTCCTGGCCGAAACCATGATCAAGGCCGATATTTTACTATATAACTAATAAAATGTGATTGTACCGCTTTTTAATACGTTTGTCTGAAATGGGAAAGGGGGTCTTCAGCTCCTGAGCAAACAGCGATACCTTATATTCCTCGATCATCCAGA
>CAZIXJ010000763.1:0-1547 GCA_964542835.1 uncultured Hyphomicrobiales bacterium | reverse complement strand
TTTTTTTTTCAATATTTTAAAAAAAACGTTATTTTTTATTTTTTGTAATAAAATGTGTATTTATTTTGCACAAACCAAGTCTGTTTTTTCCATCTGCAATTACTTCAAGTGGTTTGGAAAAATGCAAAACTCTGAGATATTCTGTTTCTTTTACTGCTTTTTCTGAATTTAGTATATCCCATTCGATGTTACTGAATTCTCCGTTTTGTTTTATTGTAAGATAAACTATTTTGAAAGATGTAAGATTATGGAAAAAATGAGAACCCTGCGATGGCTCCACTATCATATTAGGCAGCTGAGTCTCTGCTATTACCTGTGCCTGAGTAATATCGGAGAAATCAACAGGTATTCCAAGCCATTTATCTGAAGACCCCCATCTTCCGGGACCTATTAGCATATATTTTTCATTGTTGCATGACATTTCTTTGTTTATTTTTGAAATTTCCGTAGCAATAGTTTCGGTTTTGGAAGCATCGAATTTATCAGGCTTTACGTAAACAAGGTTGTTAATCTCATATCTGCCGTTTCCGAGTGCCATATCAGATACAAGCAGGTAATCTTCCTTTCTTATATTCTCTTTCTTAATTTCTACTGAATTATCAGGCTTTACCATTGGTCTTACCTGCAAAATACCAAAATCTCCCATTACTGAACTATTCTCTCTCAGACTTACGGCAAATTCGATTTCTACCGGACTGTTTAATGATATTTCTGCAATTTTTGTAATTAGTTTTATAACATTATTTAGCGGGAAAACTCCGGATTTTAATATTGGAGCAAAATTTAATATTCTTGGTCCGTCTTTTGAGATTCCCTGATACAGCATATCATTTTCATGAGAATATACTGATGCTACGTAATTGAGATTGCCGTGATTTTCAGCGTCTTTCAAAGTAAGATGCTTCAAATGTTTGTCTTCATCTATAGTATTTTCGTCAGAGTGTGTGTCTAAGTCAAGCGCCCAGAATTTTGTCTGAGATTTTTGCAGTACATCTTTAGTATTACCAAATTGGGGATAAATCCCGGGATATTTTGGAGAATACTGAAGCGACACTCCGCCATCCACTATTGTTTTGCCGAGGCCGAGAGCGAGCTTTACTACGCCGTCCTGTGGCTCTGATTTGCCGAAAGGATAGTAATTGTATGACCTTATTACTCCCGAAAAATGAGGGTAATAGAAATTCTCAAATTTTTGACCTATTACTTCCTGTATTATTATTCCCATTTTTTCTTCTTCAATTCTGTTTCCGGTAGCATCAAGATAATTTTTGGCGTTTTTAAGAAAAGTGGAGGCATATACGTATTTTACAGCCTGCTTAAGATTATGTATCCTAACATCATCATTTTTGCTGCTGTTTGGGAGCATTACGGTAGCATAAATTCCTGCAAAAGGTTGATACATAGCATCTTCCAAAAGACTTGAAGACCTCACTGCAATAGGATATTTGATTCTTGTAAGCAAATCATCAAGGTCTTTAATTAATTCTTCAGGCAATTTTGCGTTTAAAAATTCATTTATTATTACATCATCCGGGTTATTCTCCAAT
>CAZIXJ010000762.1:0-1549 GCA_964542835.1 uncultured Hyphomicrobiales bacterium | reverse complement strand
ATAGTATAATTCAAATCTAAATCTATTGGAACTTGATATAATTCTTTTTTTACTTGATTATAAATAACTTTTTTTGCGACAAGAATATCATTCTCTTCAAAATAATATATATTGTTATTGTCTTTTGGATTGATTTCTGTAAATTTATAACTGATACCTTGAGTACTAGTCAAAAACCATTTTGAATTTAAATTATAGTTTATAATTGTACCAACATCAAAACCAAATCCCTTCAGAATATAATTATTGTTGTGAAACACTGAGGAATTTCCATAGAATCCAAATTTTAATCTGTCATTTCCAAATATATTACTAAGAAAAACAAGACAAAATAAAATGCTAATTGTAAATATCTTTTTCATTATTATACCTATTTTTTTTACTCACAGATTATATATATAATCTGTGAGTATATCTATAATTATCTTTACATTTATTATATAATTTTTATTGATTTATTGTATGTACAAATTTTATATCAGATGCCTCACCATAGTTTACAACACATTTAATATAGTGTTCATACAAATCCAATCCAATGCTTATCTGATTATCTGTATCATCTAATTTATGCCATTGTCCATCTGAAGGAAGGGCTCGCGTTGAAATCCCTTCTCTAATGAGCGGCTCATCAGAAACTCTTTTCACCCACCATTCATATATTGTAGGTGACATTAATCCGTTACCGCCTTCTAAAACAGCTGTAAAATTACAAGTAGTACCAGAAACAACTGTGGTTGGTCCGTCTATATGCATACCTTGTATAGATTTATATATGGTTATTGTTTCTGTCGCTATAGCATCAGAGGGGCTTAAAATATGAGGTGTTAGAACTTTAATTTTAATAGTATTTGAACCTAAATCAAAGTGACTCAATTCAATCGGGTCAGTATATTCCATTGAATTATATGTTTGATTTGTTCCAATATGTGTGCCATTAACGTACAGTTTATATGTCAGTGCATAATATGGATCTGTTGGACTTGTCTCTGTAAATTTCCATGTTACATTTAGAAAATCACCCTCATAAATCTGTCCATTATGTTCATATACAACATTTTGATCAATGATACTGCATGCATCTAAATTATTTAAATCTATTAAATCAGTGTTGTTATTAGGCTGAATAATTGAGATTTCTGTGTTAAATGGATTTAAATCTTTTGTTTCAATTTCTTTCGAAATATTTAATTTTGCAATTTCATCCGAATTCTTATTGCCTGTAATATTATTATCGCTACAATTGTGTGTAAAAAAGGACATAATAATAAATATAATTAAAAATGACCAATATTTTTTGTTAATAAAATTTTTTAGTTTTTCGATACTAGTTGTAAAGTTTGGATTTCTTTTCATTTTTTTCCCTTTCAATATTTTCATTTTAATAAATTCTATTTAATGGGGTTTTCCATCAAATAATCAAATTTTAAGTAATTACTAAATATACCTAATAATGCCTTTTCATTATTTTGCCTCCCTCTAATATTTTAAATATAACGCCGACTTGCTCACCGACACCGGTGGCGAATGATAATTCGCCAATCTTCAA
>CAZIXJ010000761.1:0-1551 GCA_964542835.1 uncultured Hyphomicrobiales bacterium | reverse complement strand
AGCAAGGTATGCTCCGGTAGGATATTTTGAAATATCTAATTGATAATAATTCTCATAAGTATTTATTTTATCAATCGATAATAACATCTCTCCAAGTTCATTTGTTATATCAATTTGATGCGTTTTATCAGAAATTGGGATGTTTATAAAATCGCTCCCCGGATTTGGATAGATAATTTTCTCTGTTTTCATTTCATCTTCCACACTTACAAGATAATCTAAATCAAAATCAAACATACCTATGTAAGCAGCATCTCTAATCAATAGTTTATTATTGTCTTCATCATATGCAAAATAACTAGCTTTAAGAAAATCAAAAGTTCTTTCTATTTGATCTGTTTCTAAATTATAAATATAAAAGTAGCGATTCCCTTGTTTACCATTGGAAATCAGCATATATTTTTCATTTTTTGTGATATATCCGTAAATTGCATAATTATTATCTACTTGGATTTTTTTTATTGAATAATCAATTAAATCAATAATTAAAGAATAATTGTCATTTGATGTAAAAAGCATTATTTTATTACTATTAGTATTCGACTCTATTCTATAATATGTATGATCAACTGGTACTTTTTTTATTAATGAAAAATCTTTTGTGTCATATATTTTAATATAATAATTGTATGAACCTTCATGTTTGTTTTCAATTGATTCAGTAACAAATTTTTTGTTATCAGGAGTGAACAGCATAGACCTTGTGTATTCATACTCAGTAAACAAACTATCAACAAGTTGCCTTGATTCAACATCATAAATGTATTTGGTTTTAATTATATCATTATGAATCCTCAAACTCAAAACAAGCTTTTTATCATCCGGAGAAATTACAAAAGAAGCAATTTCATAAATATCCTTAATATTTATTTTGTTTATTTTAGCCTGATATTTAAGGATACTTTCGCTTACCTCAATTGTAAATAGTGAGTCAAAATTGCTTTGATTGCAGAAAATAACTTTTAGTGAATTGGCTTTTTTATATGCTAATAAATCAGCTATTTGAGAAACATATAATGTAGAAAATGATTCAGGATTATTCACTTCCACTTCCTGCACCACTTCTCCAGTTTCGATGTCTCGTTTTTGAAGGTGATTTTTCTTTACAACTCCATTAGACCATTCTCTATAAGCAGTATTAATTAAAAAGTTTTTATCAAATGAAAAATAGATTGGCGTGTAAATGGAAAATGCAACAGAATCCGAATTCCATGTTTCAACTTCCCATAGCACCTTAATACTATCTTCCTCTCCAACTACCTGTGCCCGCACTCCCACCGAAGCCAGCACATAAACTGTTAGAATCAATAAATAATTGCGTAACATAATGTTACCTCCATAATATAATTAAAAAATTGTAAATTATTCCGCATACCTTGCGGAGTTATTTTCAAATCCCTCGTTCCCGATTGAATCAGGAACACTCCCTTTGAAAAAAAGGGAGAAATGAACATCAATTGTAATTATAAAAAAATATCAGGGCTTTAGCCCAATACTACCCCGAGCTGAAGCACGGGGCTATTCATGCTTTTTCAAAGAACATCTGCCACA
>CAZIXJ010000760.1:0-1551 GCA_964542835.1 uncultured Hyphomicrobiales bacterium | reverse complement strand
ATTTTTGTTAATCCAGCTAATATTTTGCCATGTATTAAAATTATCTTTGGAATAATATGTTTGAGAATAAGAAACTGCTCTCGTAAGAAAGATATTGCCGTTATATAGAATCCAACTTTCCTGCAGCTCAGGCTGATTTTCATGAATTTCCCATTCATAAAACAATGTATCCCATCCATTATTTGTATGGTCATTAGCTTGTGCTAAGAGTAAAAACGGTACAACAAGAAGCAAAATAATGTATTTCATAATATTCTCCAAGATATTAATATTTTTTTTAATTAAACCCTATGCAAAGCAAATAATATTCGCAATACATAGGGTATATTGTTATAATTTAATTAGTTTACTATTATAGATTGCATTATTCACTCTTACATCAATAAAAACAACTCCTTTATTAAATTCTTTTAAATTCAAATTTATTTTATTAGAACCTCTCATTAATTTACCTTCATATAAAACTGATTTTGATTTTTTTTCCTGATACCCATAAATAATTATATCAGAATTAACATAGATTTCAAGATTAATCATAACAAAATCAGTAATAGCAGGATTTGGATATACATTCATTTTAACAGAATCTTTTTTTTCTACCTGATTAAAATGAGTAACTTTTTTTCCTTTATAATACTCTGAATTGGTTAAACATAATAAATGTTTACCATTAGAATAACCAATTATAAAATAAGAAGGGTTTATTGCATCTTTATAACTTCCAAAACACAATAATACTGTAAAAGTAAAAAAGAAAAAAATACTTAATTTTGATGTGTTTTTCATTTTATTATCTCCTGTTAATTATGGACAAATCGGATAACAAGGATACTCACATGGAAGAGGGTCATAAGCTTGTGGAGCAACACTAATATTTCCTTGATAATCCTTACATACTTTGTATGGCTTGCAGCATTGCTGATCTGATGTACATGGTGCGTATTGTCTCCTTGTCATACCATTAGGATCAAGATCATTCATCACAATGTACCAGCAGGAATGTCCTCTAACGTGATAATCAGTACGACATTCTCCTTGAACTGGATAGAAATCACTTCCAAAAGGGTTAAGACTTGGGTCAGCCAAAATAATCCCCATAGCAGTCTCTATCATTTCAACAGGTGAAGAAAGTTCAGGACATGTATTATCTGATACAAATATCCACGTAATAATCTCAAATTCATAATGAATTTCGCCATTACAATTAATTTTTTTTGCATTATACCATATTGAAATGCTGCATTCAGTACCAGGAATTTGTATCCTTTGAGGTCCATCATCTTCAGAACGTGCACTTTCAATAACAGTACATTCTTCATCAATGCATTCAGATGCAAAGGATGTACTATATGCTAAAGAAAACATTAAAATTGCAAAAATTAACTTTTTCATATCTATACTACCTTATTATTATCAAATTAATGTTGAATTCTATATTTCTCATCCCCAAAACCCAAACAACTTGATTTTGAGAGCCGGCTACGTTAGCAAAAAAACATCTTTATAGTACCGAACCGCTCCGAAGCTCCTTATGAATATTGCAGAACCCAC
>CAZIXJ010000759.1:362-1554 GCA_964542835.1 uncultured Hyphomicrobiales bacterium | reverse complement strand
CCCAGGTAAGAATAACCAAGAGAAGAGTTTACTTCATGTTTGCTCGGGGGCATCCCTACAAGAACCTACTTGATCGATTGCTAAAATTTGCGTAAAACCCATTTTCGATCAACTTCCCAGTCCTGAAAAACTCGAGAGGGTAATGGAAATCAACGCTTATTCCTACCCAATTAGGCAAAAAAGGACACAAATGGGTACAAAATCTAATCTGCTACTCGTAAAATGACCTGATTTCCCAACCGATTTATAAAAACAGCCTAAAAATCAGCCCATTTTTTGGTTTTATGAATTATTCGGGCTAGTCCAATGATTCCACCTATATGCAATACTCGAATTTTGGTTGTGCTTTGTATGATTCCAAAAATCGTATAAATCAACATACCTATACCCATTGCGAAACATAACAAGATTAGAATTTCAAAAAAATTGTAATCATATTTTCTGAAGAATATTTTAATCCAACCAGCAATGAAAATCGCCATTAAGGTATTTGCATAACCATAATTACTCTGAATCCACCCAAATATTTTTGTTATTGCCGACTCTTCAAACCCTCCAGCATTTACATAAGCGTCTTCAAAGTGAAGAAACTGTTGTGCAAACATATAAATCAGAGAGGTAATAATGATAAATATAATAGGTTTAACTAGCCTATTTCTATCTTCAAGAATAAATGTTTGAATATTCTTTCCAGGTCTAAATAATAATTCCCTTATTGTATATAAAATCCCTTTATCAAAATTTAAGACGCTACCAATTTCCTTGAGTATATATTGTCCATTGATTCTTTTCAATGCAACTGGAGTTCCACAATTAGGACAGTAATTTTGCCTAACTTCAGTTTTACACTTTTTGCAAATTTTTCCCATTTGTTACTTTAGATTTCGTTCTTTTAAAACTTCTTTCAATTCTTTGACACTTTTAGAATTATTGACCATTTTATAAATGAAAAACAAAGGGATTAGTGTAAGAAATCCCCAAGTATTTTTAGCAACACTCCAAATTATTATTCCGATACAAAATCCAATTAATAAGGCATTAATAATGGAACTCGATTTTAACTCTTTTGCCTTCTTCAAAAGTTCGTCATCCGATAATTCTAATAACTCTTTTCTATTCATTGATGTTCTTTTATTGGTTCAGTTATCAAATTGCAGCTAACGGATAATGATAAGCGGAGGCCATCCCGATA
>CAZIXJ010000759.1:0-352 GCA_964542835.1 uncultured Hyphomicrobiales bacterium | reverse complement strand
CTAGTGTTAGCATCAGTTGACCTTCAGCAATTTATGAGTCTCCACTCCTTTATCAGAATAGATTTTCACAAAATAAGATCCAGAGACCAGATGATGTATATTAATGTCCTCATTATTTGTAGTTTTTCTAGATAATAGTTTCTGACCCATTAAGTCATAAATCTCTACTTTTTCGATTACTTCATCACCCGAAATTGAAATCTTATCAGACGAAGGATTTGGAAAAAGTGTAAAACTACCTTTCTGTGAAGGTATGTCATTTGTACTGACGGTTGTTATTCCCATTTGGCTCAACGATAACGATAAGGTTGTCTCAAAAACCTCTACCTTCTTTTGAATTACTTCTCCCATC
>CAZIXJ010000758.1:0-1556 GCA_964542835.1 uncultured Hyphomicrobiales bacterium | reverse complement strand
AATGACATTTTTTCCTTATCTTAACTTTACTCTTTAGAACGCAACTTGGTATAAGTCTGAAAATCATTTTCTATTATCAGTACATTTGGTGAATATCGAAATATCAAATGGTCAGGACCCAAATAAAAATAAGTTTTCAATCCCGAATAATTCTTTGCCATTCCATAAGAATTTTTCCTTCTCATCATATCTTCTTCATTTTCTGTAATGCAATAAACAGGTATCGTAGAATCAATCTTACTTATTGCATAGACTAACTGACCGTAGCATTGCTTGCATGACATTTCTCCATAAGTAAGAAGTACGTATTTGTCTGCCTTTATTTCTACATGATTCTTACGCAAATCAAACAAATCAAAGTCTTTTGAAAATGCCTGAATAACCGAAATAATTAAAAAAGCAAAAATCAACTTATTCTTCATCATCTACCTCTATTTTGTATCTGATTACAGAAAAACTCCAGCTTTTTTCTGGAAAAAAAACGGTCTGTGCTGTCTTTAAATTCTCCCATTGTCATATTGTAAAAATTATCATTCAAAGGAAATGGTATAGCCGTTTCTATGAATGAAATGATGTTTTCATTGACGTAATAAGCCGAACTCAATCCAAAGTTCATAGGGTGAAATTTTGTTGCCGAATCAGTATTTTTCCAGTCAAGGTCATTTTCATCCAGATACCAGTTTCCATTCTTTATTCTCCAGATATCGTGATAAGTATCATAATAAACATCACCTGATGGAGGAGCCTGATAGGAAATCAGTAAAGTATTATCGTTGATAAAATTTACCTGACTAATCATACATCTTTTAGAAAAATTATCTACCAAATCATATCTTGATTGTTTTTCAGCTTCTTCATGCGTTTCATCTGAAATAAAGCATTCCATATCACGCTTTAAGGAATCCAGTAAATTCCCATCCAAATCATATAATAAAATCCTGTAATCTATAGCATCACCAACAGCTACTCTTCGGTTTTTATAATCCATTAATTTTCTTGGACGTAACAAAGTATAGGGCATTCCTTTGGGTGAGGGAAAATTAATTTCCCGGTATTCCTTTAAATTTTTCATATCCAAAATAAACAGATTGGCAGCACTGTCTTTTTTATTATATTCCGGTGAATGTAAACATGAAAATGCGTACAACTTACCATTTTCATATTCGATATAATCAATGAATTTTTCAAATGTAACACTATCCTGAAAATTGAAATTGTCATCTGAATATTTATAAATAAAAAAAGTTTTTAGTTCATTTACAAATAAATAATTATTAGTAATAACAAAATCATGCAACAAATATCCTTTTTTAAAATCTACTCTTCGTATTTTGAACTCTTTTTTTTCAGGTTTTAATTGTTTTAAATCAATATAAGCACTTAAAGAATCATATTTATATGTACCAGGTAGAATGTAAATACTGTCATTATTAGAAAATACTTTAATTACTCCGGTATAATTATTAGTTTCAAAAGCATAAGTGCAATCCCAAAAAGGGATTGCACTGCTATTAACAGAAGTTGTATTCAAAATTAGCATAAATATTATCGAAAGC
>CAZIXJ010000757.1:0-1556 GCA_964542835.1 uncultured Hyphomicrobiales bacterium | reverse complement strand
CGCTCGTGAATAGGCACTTATTGGCAGGCAGGTCAGCTCAATCTTTATGGGTTATATTGCGTTTATGTTTTATTTATCAGGCATAAATACTGTTTCAAGCTGATATGGTGCGGCGAAGTTGTAATATTGTGCTATTTTAATGAAATAAATTTCATTTGCAGAAACAGATATATTAGAACTTGCATTCATAGTGTCTGGGGCAGTATATCCATAATAACCGTTACCGCTTGTTACATATGTGAGTTCAACCAAATCAGCACCATTTTTATGATATAAATAACATACTCCAATAAAACCATTATCAATATTTTTCATATGAAAGTTAGCAATGCTAAATTGAAGTTGACCGTTTGCGGATATCTGAATTTTATACCAGTCTTCCTCATCATTTCCATATCCTATCAAAGAAATTTTTGTTTCATTTTCTTGAATAAGCTGGGCTTCATTATAAGAATTATCAGGCTCTCCAGAATCTTCGATTTGTAGTTCGGTAAATGAGGTTTTTAGTTGATAGGGTGCTGCGAAGTTGTAATATTGTGCTATTTTAATGAAGTAAATTTCGTTTGCAGAAACAGGTATATTTGAACTCGCATTCATAGTATCGGGAGCAGTATAGCCATAATAACCGTTACCATTTGTTACATATGTAAGTTCGACCAAATCAACGCCATCTTTATGATATAAATAACATACTCCAATATGTGCATTTCCAATGGGTTCTGAATGTAAATTTTCAATGCTAAACTGAAATTGACCGTTTGATGGCATCTGAATTTTATACCAATCTGATTCATCATTTTCATATCCAATTAATGAAGTAATAGTTTCATTCTCTTGAATGAGATGAGCATTATTATAAGAATTGTCAGGTTCTCCGTAATCTTTAGTTTGCAGTTTAGAATATGAGGTTTTTAACTCATATCTTGCAATATGATTTCCATATTGCGCGATTTTAATAAAATAGATTCCATTACCAGAAACAGGAATATTTGAACTTGCATTCATAGTGTTAGGGGCAGTATAGCCATAATAACCGTTACCATTTGTTACATATGTGAGTTCAACCAAATTAGCGCCGCTTTCTTGATATAAATAGCATACACCAATATTACTGTTTTCAGAATTGGGCTCGTTTAGATTTTCGATAGCAAATTGAAAAAGCCCGTTTTCAGGTACTACAATTTTAAACCAATCCTCTGTATCACCTGTATATCCAATTTTTCCAAGAGTTGCTGATACAGTATTGATTTGTTGCGCTTCACTTCTAATATCATTGGCTTCTTCTTCATTTTCACCTTGAGAATTTATGCCCGAAACAGTCTGTAAGGCGAAAACAGCTTCTTCCAAACCTATTCTGTCATCGCCATTAATATCACCTGTTACATATAATCCTGCATTAACATATTTATTTGTTAAAGAAAAAATACAAATGACTAAAAGCACTGTTAAAAAAAATGTTCGTTTCATAATTTTTCATCCTTAGTATTGATTATTAAAGCAATAGTTGTGGTAGGGATACCGGTCTCCCGGCACCCCCCACACAGACCCGGACGTGC
>CAZIXJ010000756.1:0-1560 GCA_964542835.1 uncultured Hyphomicrobiales bacterium | reverse complement strand
AAGCCGTCCAGACCCGCCGTCCCCAGGTGGGCGTCCTGGCCACCAAGAATGAAGACCTGCGCTCCCTCCGGGAGCTGACCCTCTACGGCCTCAAGGGCCTCGCCGCCTACGCCGACCACGCCGCCGTCCTGGGCTACGAGGACCCGGAAATCTACCGGTTTATCCTGAGCACCCTGGGCCAAACCCTGGAAGAAAAAAGCGTGGACGAGATGGTCAGCCTAGTCCTGGCTACCGGACAGAAGGGAGCAGACACCATGGCCCTCCTGGACAAGGCCAACACCGAAACCTACGGCAGCCCCGAAATCACCCAGGTCGACCTCGGAGTCCGCAGCCGCCCGGGCATCCTCATCTCCGGCCACGACCTCAAGGACCTGGCCGAACTCCTCGAACAGACCCAGAATACCGGGGTAGACATCTACACCCACGGAGAAATGCTCCCCGCCCAGTACTACCCCGCCTTCAAAAAGTACGACCACTTTGCCGGCAACTACGGCAACTCCTGGTGGGCCCAGAACAAGGAGTTCGCCTCCTTCAACGGACCCATCCTCATGACCACCAACTGCATCACCCCCGTCCGTGACGCCTACCGGGACCGGATCTACACCACCGGCGAGGCCGGCTACCCCGGGACACCCCACATCGCCGACCGCCGGCCCGGCCGGGCGAAGGACTTCACCCCCCTCATCGAGCAAGCCAAACAGTGCGCCCCCCCCACAGAACTGGAAACCGGCACCCTCACCGGCGGCTTTGCCCACGCCCAGGTCACCGCCCTGGCCGACAAAGTGGTGGACGCCGTCAAAGCGGGGGCCATCAAGAAATTCGTCGTCATGGCCGGCTGCGACGGCCGCCAGAAGGGACGCTCCTACTTCACCGAAGTGGCCCAGCAACTGCCCAAGGAGACGGTCATCCTCACCGCCGGCTGCGCCAAATACCGGTACAACAAACTGGACCTGGGAGACATCGGCGGCATCCCCCGGGTGCTGGACGCCGGCCAGTGCAACGACTCCTACTCCCTGGCCGTCATCGCCCTCAAACTGAAGGAAGCCTTCGGCCTGGACGACGTGAACGACCTTCCCCTGGAGTTTGACCTGGCCTGGTACGAACAAAAAGCGGTCATCGTTCTCCTGGCCCTCCTGGCCCTGGGCTTCAAGAACATCCGCCTGGGCCCCACCCTGCCCGCCTTCCTCTCCCCGGCAGTGGCCAAGGTGCTCACGGAGAACTTCGGCATCCAGCCCATCGGCAGCGTAGAAGAGGACATCCAGGCCATGATGGCCTAGCATAGAAGAAACCCCAAGGAGGTACCCCATGAAAGCCAAGGTAGATCAGGAGCTGTGTACAGGCTGCGGACTCTGTCCCGACATCTGTCCCCAAGTCTTTGAGATGGACGGGGATACAGCGGCAGTTAAAGCCGACCCGGTCCCCCCCGACGCCGAGGATGACGCCCGGGAAGCGGCCGAATCCTGCCCCGTAGAGGCCATCAGCCTGGAGGAGTAGACGCCCCGCCGCGGACACGCCGCGGACACGCCGCGGACACCCTGCGGGAAAGCTGCAAGATCGATG
>CAZIXJ010000755.1:0-1560 GCA_964542835.1 uncultured Hyphomicrobiales bacterium | reverse complement strand
TACTCTGTGCCTGCCCGATGTGCCATTAGGAAAATAAATATTAAGCAGACTGAATTCCTCAAAATCTGTCTGAATAATTCTGCCTTCTACATCATATTTATCAATACCAATATCAGATATTGCGATTTTCGGCTCTTTTTTTGTGTATGTAACTACTCCGCTGTATCCTTTTTTTAATTTCGACCAGTTATAATATCCTTTGTAATCCATAGGATGGAGAAGTTCTTCTTTTATCTGGTCAGGTGCGGATTTTGTTTCCTGAATACAAATAATATCAGGATTTTCCTTTTCCAGATATTCAAATAATTTATTTTTATAGAATTTATTTCCGAATTTAGTTTTGGGATTTTGACCGTTTATAGACCTTAGTCCATTTACATTCCATGATATAATTTTCATAATAATATTTAATATTGTTATACAAAAAATAATGAAAAACCGGACTAAAATGCAATTAATCCGGTTTTGTTATATTACTCTGATGATTCTTCAGATTTTCCGGTTTTAATATTTAGTTGCTTTTTCACTTCATATTCAAGTTCATCCTGTAGTTTAGCATTTTCTTTAAGAATTTTTCTCAGCCCGTCGCGTCCCTGTACTCTTTCACTCTTGAAAGTAAACCACGAACCGCTTTTTTGAATAATTCCAAATTGTGTAGCCACATCAATCAAATCTCCAATTTTGGAAACACCTTCATTATACATTATATCAAACTCTACTTCTTTAAACGGAGGAGCTACTTTATTCTTTACGATTTTAGCTCTTACTCTGTTTCCAATGATTTCGGCACCGTCTTTTATTACTTCTTTTCTTCTTATATCAATTCTTACGGAAGCATAAAATTTCAAAGCATTACCGCCGGTAGTAGTTTCAGGGTTACCGTAGATTACTCCGATTTTACTACGGAGCTGATTTGTGAAAATAACTGTAGTTCTGGAACGCCCTATGGCAGCATTTAATTTTCTCATTGCCTGAGACATAAGCCTTGCCTGGCTGCCCATTTGTGCATCGCCCATTTCTCCTTCAATTTCTACTCTCGGAGTGAGTGCTGCAACAGAATCCACTACAACTACATCAATAGCATTTGACCTTACGAGAGTTTCTACTATCTCAAGAGCCTGTTCGCCAAATTCGGGCTGTGAAAGCAAAAGATTGCTCAAATCCACACCAAGTCTTTCGGCATAATTTACATCGAGTGCATGCTCTGTATCTACAAATGCTGCAAGTCCGCCTGCTTTCTGTGCTTCAGCAATTACCTGAAGGCAAACAGTAGTTTTTCCCGAAGATTCAGGACCATAAATTTCCACTACTCTGCCTCTCGGTACACCTCCGACTCCAATAGCAGCATCGAGGCTCAGACATCCTGTAGAGATAGAATCAACATCAACTACTTTCAGGTCGCTTAATCTCATTATTGAGCCTTTGCCGTGAGCTTTTTCAATTTGTGCCATTGCAAATTGAACGGCATTCATTTTTTCATCACTTATTATTCGGGTTTGATTCTCGTCTTTTTTCTTTTGTGCTTTTGCCATTTGTTTTCTCAGATATATTTTTAAAAAT
>CAZIXJ010000754.1:0-1565 GCA_964542835.1 uncultured Hyphomicrobiales bacterium | reverse complement strand
TGCACACAATAATATTAAAACGCTTTATTCTATGCAAATCCAAAAGCATCAAGTTATGAACAAAGGCATTATAAAAATTGATTTAACCGTGCATTATAGCTATATTTGCATTGTTAATAAGTACTCTAATCTTTATAATTATGAGTTTCGCACAAAGGTTAAAAAAAGCAAGAATTGACAAAGGATTATCCCAAACCGAACTTGGTAAATTGGCAGGTATACATTACACACAAGTGGGAAGATATGAAAACAAAGGTTCGCAACCTTCTGCAGAGATACTTTCCAAATTGGCTAATGCTTTAGGAGTATCTTCCGATTACCTTACCAATGGCACTACTAATGAAATGGCTGAAAATACCTTAAGCGACAAGGAACTTTTAAACCAGTTTAAAGCTATTGAAAAAATGGATGATAAAGACAAAGGAGTAATTAAAACCCTTATCGATGCCTTTATTACAAAAAGAAGAATACAACACCTGGCACTGTAATTATTGATAAAAACTTTAATCTTTAAGAATACCTTAAACCCCACTTAACAAAATAAAAAAAGCCCAGGTAAAAATACCTGAGCTATATCCTAATTTTTATAATTTCTATTTGCTGTTTTCAATTTCTAAAATTAAATCTATTCTTTCTTTATCTTTTGGGGATACTACTATATCATCATTGGTTAATTGGAAGGTTTCATTACTATCCAATAGTTCTTTATACCAATCAAATTGACCAAAAAAATCTTTTAAGTCTTCACTCTTAAATTTATAACCTAAACGAGCAAAAAAAGCATTGCGCAATATACGTAATTCACTCTTTGTCAATTCATTTAAAGTGCTCTTGTCAGCATTATACAATAACTCATCTGTAATAAATGTACCAGTAAAGGATTTTTCTTTATTAGACATATTAATTACATCAGAAACCTTATATCTATTAACTCCTTTACAAGGAATTACATTTTTTTTCATTTTATTTGGATAGTTTTCTGAAAGCTTAATAGGAACTAAGCGATATGGAGAAATTATTTTTGACCGTATTTCTCTTGCCTTAAAAGCAAAATAATTCTTACCATTATATTGTGTTATTTTATAACTTCCTTCATAATCTATTGTATTAAAAGTTTTTGTATCGGCATTAAATAAAACATTATTATACCTTTCATATTCATTAGGTGTGACTTCATTACTTAATTCCTTAATATACAAAATATCACTGTCAGGGATTAAAACCCAACTATAATACTGTACTCCATATACAAGTAATTCCGGATTATTCCAATCACTTATTTTCACCCTATATAAGTTTTGTAAATAAGACGAGCCGCATTTAACCACATGCATCGCAGAAAAATATAAATAACCATCACTAATTTGAGGACGCCATCCTATTAACGGAAGAATGATTGTAGAGTCAGTTTCCAAATAATGTACTGCTATCATTGCTTTTTTTCCTTTTTGGACGGGGAAAGTTAACATTCTTTTATCAGCACAATAAGAAACTTCGATTTGGGGAATATAAAGATCTAATGTAGTTTTTCTCTCTCCATAAGAGATAATTGTTTTTTTTTCATT
>CAZIXJ010000753.1:0-1570 GCA_964542835.1 uncultured Hyphomicrobiales bacterium | reverse complement strand
ACCCAATTTTAAAAAAAATGAATTACTCTCTTATTAAAATTCAGGTTCATCGTCATCGATACCGTAATCTTCAAAATTATCTCCCGGTGGTAATGTCTCATCGGGAGTTTCAAATTGTGCAAGATTTTCGAATCTTGCATATTGCTGCTGAAATGCCAGCTTTACTTTTCCCACAGGACCATTTCTCTGCTTTCCGATAATAATTTCAGCGGTACCTTCAGTTGGAGATTTTTGTTCATCATCATAATTTTTTACACCATATACTTCAGGTCTGTTAATAAACATTACTACGTCGGCATCCTGCTCTATCGAGCCTGATTCACGCAAATCCGAAAGAAGCGGACGTTTATCAGTTCTTCCTTCTACAGAACGATTAAGCTGAGCCAGTGCTATTACCGGAATATCAAGTTCTTTTGCAATGGATTTTAAAGATGCGGAAATAATTGAAATTTCCCTTTCTCTGCTTTCTGCTTTAGGTGATTGAATCAACTGAAGATAATCTACTATTACGAGTTTGATTCCGTGTTCTGCTTTCAGCCTTCTGCATTTTGCCCGTAGCTCTACTACTGACAAAGTAGGGCTGTCATCAATTACCATTGGTGATTCGGCAAGCCTGCCAATGGCTTTTACGAGCTTTTGCTCATCTGACTGATTAATTCTGCCTGTACGCACTTTCTGCTGATCTATCATAGCTTCGGCACTTAAAAGCCTCATTACGAGCTGCACGGATGCCATTTCAATAGAAAACAGAGCCACAGGATTATTGTATTCTAAAGCGGTATTCCTCGCGAGAGAAAGTGCCAATGCAGTTTTTCCCATCGATGGTCTTGCTGCAATTATTATCAGATCCGAATTTTGAAATCCTCCAAGCATTTCATCGAGCTTTTTATATCCCGAAGGTACGCCGGTAAGGGAGTCTTCCGATCTGTGCCTTAAAGAAGAAATGAGTTTAAAAGTATCTCTTGCCAGGTCTTTTATTCCCATATAGCTTTTTTTCATTCTTTTTTCAGCTATGGCAAAAATTGCACTTTCCGCTTTATCTATTTCATCCAGAGCATCAGAAGTATCACTGTAAGCATCCCCGATAATTTCGCCACAAGTATTGATAAGCAATCTTTTCAGATACTTTTCCTGTACTATTCTTGCATGATTTTCTATATTGGAGGATGTCGGAGTATAAGAATTAATCTCGGTAAGATATAATACTCCACCTGCTTTATCAAAATTTCCGTTTAGTTTTAATTCATCGGTAAGAGTGATAATATCTACTGCAATATTTTTATTGAAAAGCGAAGTAATAGCATCGAATACAATTTGGTGCCTCGGATCATAAAAGCTTTCCGCAGTAATTATCTCAAGCACTTTGGCAATAGCCTGCCTGTCTATTATCATTCCCCCCAGCACAGACATTTCTGCCGATAAGGAATTTGGCGGCACTCTGTTGCCAATTATTAAATCTCTTTGATTTCCGTTGTTCTGATTATTCATATTACTTTTATTTTTTTTGCAAAATTATTGACTGCAATTAATGAAATTTTTTCTAGTAATTTTAATTTTATTATACACCAGT
>CAZIXJ010000752.1:0-1571 GCA_964542835.1 uncultured Hyphomicrobiales bacterium | reverse complement strand
TCTTTTAATTATTTCGTTTTTCTTCAATCCGATTTCTACGGGAAGTTTTTTATCGAGGGCAAAAATGTAAAGCATAAATCCGTGCTTTCTCAGTTTAGAACAAGGTCCTGAATACCCGACAGTTCTGAATGAGTTCTCTCCGTGTATTGCATCATTTGGCAGCCATTTTGCTTTCATTACGCCTTCTTCCAGCTCGGTACTGTTCCCTGGTATATTATAGATTATCCAGTGAACAGCATCAATTATGAATGCATCGGGGTCTTCCAGAATTATTACGAAACTCTCCGTACCGGCAGGTATGTTTTTCCAGTTAAGCGGGGGTGAAATGTCATCGCCAAAGCATGTATATTTTTTTGGAATTGTGCCGCCATCAGTAAAAGCACGACTTTCAAAAGTAATTTTATGGATGGGTTCTGTAAAAATAACGGGTGGTTTCGCTGCTGGATTACTGCATGAATTAACAGACAACAAAAATAAAAGGGGAAAAATTAGTATAAACAAGAACTTCTTCATTAATATCAATGATAAGTATATTCATATAAATATTTATTTATAATTTCTCCGTCGGAATTGGAAACGATTTCCTTATAAATCATTCCGTAATTATTATAAAGATACGAAATAACTGTTTTCAGTTTATTTCCTTCGTATTTGAATATATTGACTTTGTTATCGGAAGTGTATGTTACGCTGTCTCTTGTATTTAAAGCAGGAGAAGTAAAATCATTTACCACTCTTTCCACTACGTTGCCGTTTTGATTATATCTGTAAGTGTATTCTACCGAGATTGAAGAGTCATTAATAGCATTGCTCGATTTTTTCAAGAGGTTGCCATGTTTATCATATTCAAAATGATAAATATTAGTTACATCGCCTTCATTATTGTAATTGATTGATTTTTCGATATTGCCGTTGTTATTATAAATATAATCCGTTCTCGTTTCATTTATTACATTTCCGGCTTCATCGAATACGACTTTTTCTTCTATGCTTGTATCCTGCCCCTGATATTCGAAGACGGATTTGCAGTTGACATTTCCATTTTCAAAATAGTTGATATTCGTTTTTATGTTGCCATATACGTCGTATTCTTTAAAATAAATTTTATGGAGCTTTTCATCACTTTCAGTATCAATTGACCATTTGGTTTCAGTCTCTATCGTCAAATCCTGATTCATATCAACGGGATTATCCAGCTCACTGCAGGAGGCGACAAGCATTACCAAAGCGAAAGTAAATGTTAATATTTTAATTTTGTAATACATTTTATTCATACATACATAATACACATAATACAAGATAAATATAATTTTTTAATAATCAAAAGATTATTTTTCTAATTAATAAAAAAACCAAATCAATGAACACCTAAATTATTACACGGTTTCGGATTAGAGTAATTGTAATATTTTTTCTTATTTAAAAACAGGATACTTCTGAAGGCGATTGCAGAGGCTGTTGATGTGCCGGCACTGGTTCAGCAGTATATTTTGCATCTCACTGCAAAACTATTGTTCTCATTACGAAACTCCGATACTTCGACAGGCGGTTGCTGAGCCTGTCGAAGTGCA
>CAZIXJ010000751.1:0-1572 GCA_964542835.1 uncultured Hyphomicrobiales bacterium | reverse complement strand
ACTATATCTGGTAATGAATAATTTATTGGATTTACCGATTTTATATTTAAGTCGATACATTATTGCGACAAAAACTCAATATTATAAATTATTACAAGAAGTAAGAGATACTGATATTTGGGAAAATTGGATACTGTATATGTTAGAGGGAATTGAGAAAATTTCTAAAGATACAATCACTTTGATCCAAAAAATTAAAAAATTGATGTCTGAATACAAATATGCTTTACGAGAAAATTATAAATTCTATAGTCATGAATTATTAAATAATTTATTCAAACATCCCTATACAAAGATAGAGTTTATTGAACAAGATTTGGGCGTTTCAAGAGTTACTGCAGCAAAATATCTCAATCAATTAGCGGATGACGGCTTATTGAAAAAAGAAAAACTTGGAACAGGTAATTACTATATAAACGAAAAGTTATTGGAAATATTGATATCAGGACGATAAAAATCACCTAAAAAGAAAAATAACTGACTAATTTTTATAATGCCGGAAGAACAAAGTTACCTGTCAAATTTTAAGACTTAATGAATATAATCCCGAAGGGATTAAACAATAATAACCGTGGGTTTCAACCCACGGCAAAAACAAACATTATTAAAACTCTGAAAGAGTTTAACAGTTTGTAAAAATTAAGTATCTTTTTACCGACTATAAATCTTATAGTGCCAAATAATATAATCACGGATGGTGAATATTCTATTTGGAAATTGCACCGGTACCCGGCACACGCTGGAACAAATCGTATGCAGCAGCCAATCACCCTCAAGATTACGCACATAAGGCCGCCTGCTGCTGATCTGCAAATGTATAGAAAGCATGCGCGATAAACCAGCAATGATAAAAATATCAATAAATCTTATCACAATAAAAAGATATGTAAAGAAAACTGGATTTTTTTATCATAGTCAACTAACTTTGTAAAGAAAATGGAGAAATCTTTACAAATGTATACTAAATTAAAAAAATTACCACTCAATCAGGATATAGAAACCCGCAAGATTTTAAAGAAACTACCGTCTGCTCATAGAGCATTAGCGGAATTAAAAGGAATTGTATCAACAATACCGAATGAGAATATATTAATCAATACTCTTGGATTACAAGAAGCAAAAGACAGTTCTGCGATAGAAAATATAATTACAACTCACGACGATATATTTAAAGCGGAACTAAATCTTGAAGGTTTTAAGTCATTAAATGCAAAAGAAGTTCAAAACTATATTGCTGCCTTAAAAAAAGGATTTGAATTAATATCAAAAAATAAGATTTTATCAAATAACAATATTATTGAAATACAATCTGTCCTGGAGAAAAATAATGCCGGATTTAGAAAATTGCCTGGCACAGCACTGAAAAATGTAACAACGGGAGAAGTTGTATATACGCCACCACAGGATTATAACGAAATAAAAGACTTAATGACCAATTTAGAAAAGTTCATAAATAATAATTCTTTATTAGATTTAGATATACTTGTAAAAATGGCAGTTATCCATTATCAATTTGGCTGCTCATCGACCCAGGTCGAGCGTCGTGCGATCAAGGAATCGGCCGAGGGCGCC
>CAZIXJ010000750.1:0-1572 GCA_964542835.1 uncultured Hyphomicrobiales bacterium | reverse complement strand
ATTTTTCAGATAGATATTCAAAACGGTGTGTTCAAATACCAATTCATCAATCAATAGATCTTTCTGCTATAGAAAAGATAAACAAACAATTATCAAATTTTTGAAAATAACGAATTGTTCCATTTTCTGCTTTTCTGCATGAGTTAAGAAAAGCCAATATTAAAGCGATAAATATCTGTTTTTTCATTTTCAATTATTATTAATTTGATTTAAAAATTTTTTGAACAATTTTTTATCATTTAGAGGATTACCCATCAACAAAATTGTAGAATCTTTTCCTACTAAAATTGTTTTTTCGAATTCTAGAATCATTAGGTTATTGCTCTTCAAAAAAGTATTATCCTTATCCCAAAAAATAGGAAATTCAATATTATTATTACCTACAAGATAGGAATAAGTATACTCAGAAGGTTCTCCATAAAGAATAAAAATAATATTAACTTTATTAAATTCTTCATAATGATTGGCCATACTAATCCACTTATAGATATCCTCGACGCAACTCGGACAATTCATTTTAAGATAAGTTATAATATAGCTTCTTTTACGATTATTTATAGAATCTGGCATGAAACTATCATTATATAGAATCAAACTGTCTCTATAAAATGAAATTTTTTTTCCGTGGTAAACATTTCTTGTTGATTTATCACAATTAACTAGTATAAATATAAATACTATTAATATAGAAAGTAAATATCTTATTTTCATGTTAAGTATTGAGTTAGTGCATTATTAAAATAAGTTTTTTATATTTTGATATACGGTAAATAAATTCTGCAATAAAAAATATGCTTATTTTCAAATACGATAAAAAACAACGGATCAATAAGACCCCTATTTTTATAATGAATAGGGGCCTTAAAAATTAGAGGATCAAGTAACAATTTATAAAATTATTAATTTCTTGGGCAAGAGTCTTTTCCAGTAAAATTCCATGTATCGCAAAAGCAATTAATACAATTCCCTGGCCAGGCTGTGGTACTCTTATATCCCCATGAACATGGAACTCCTGATTCCCCTGAAGCTATTGCTGTTTTAAATAGATTTTCCAGGGTTAGCTTTGATGCTTTGTTATTTCCCACTGTAAGGTTTATTGAAAGCAGAAATCCTATCGCAATTATAGCAAAGCTTTTAAAAAATAATTTACGAATTTTAAAAATGTTTTTCATAGTTTTTTTTTATTTTTAATAAAAAAATCTCCTATTTATCATTTCAAGGAGAGGATGTAATTCATATCTAGATTAATCTTATAAAACCTCCTTTCACTTTAATTAGTCAGATACCTTATGTTAACTGTAACTATTAATAGAATCAGCAAATAAAAATTATCTTGTATGCATAAATGATGGATTCAATAACAGTTAATGCTTCATTCTTTTTATTGTATAAAATTTTCATGCCATATCTCATACTTTTTTAAGTTTCTTAACTATTGTAAATTACTGAAGTGAGATGTCATAGGAGTTATGTTCATCCAGAGAAATGCCCGCAAAAGATTTTTTGTTATCTTTTACGTTTGTTTATCTCAGGATCACAGGAAAACTCAAGCTCTTGTTTTTCACAGGAAAT
>CAZIXJ010000749.1:0-1574 GCA_964542835.1 uncultured Hyphomicrobiales bacterium | reverse complement strand
CGTTTGCGGGTCCTGCCCATTCAGTTTCATCAATTCTTCTTGTAGCTACAAATACGTCATGCTGACCTCTTTCAATTATTTCACCTGTTTCAGGATTTTCATAATCTCTGAAATCAACATATTTTACGATATAAGTATCTCTATCTACAGTGGTTGATACCTGAAGCTCTATACTCATCTGATTTCTCGGAGCCTGAGTAGGGTCGGAAGATTCATATACTACAATATATCCGCTAATATCGGCTACTTTTCTTACTCCCCATGAGCCATTGCTGTAATACATTTCAATTACCTGCCTTAGGAGATTTTCATCATCTTTTAAATAATCATTCTCATAAAGAGTAGATACTATGCTGAAATTGTTTTCATCAAGCACATTGAATGCCATATCATAAGTAGTAGAAATGGAATCAACCTTTGTTACCCCCTGTGTAGCAGCATAATCCTGCAATACTGAAAAATCACATACATTGATATCAGACCATGTTTCTCCATAGTCTTCAGATACAGAAACTCCTCCCGTAAGCCTGTACTGAGGGATTCCATCTCTGAGCAAACCTTCAACTGCAGCAAATACTTTACCGTCAGCATATACTATATCACTAACTGATGAATATCTAAACTCTCTGTAATCGTTTGTAGAACCGGGAGGATATTGAGCTTTCAAGTCTTCAGTAACCAATTGAAAATTATCAGAATCAAGTTGCGGAGGTATAAATCCATTCCATTTGCTAAGCTCTTCATTAGGCTTTATGAAACCGACAGCAGACTGATTGTCGCCGTTTCTGTCTTCAATCAACGGAGAAGGAGTACTCATAATAAGAGAAAGTGGAATCTCATCTATTGCGGTAGCAGTCATTTTAGTGCTTGTGGATTCCCAGTAATAATTCACACCACCGTGCTGAAATTCAGGAACTTTATAGAAACTGTTGGCTCCAAAAATATTAAATCCCGTAACAAATCCGTTCCATCCGTCACCAGAAGTAACGGGTGTAATATAAATGTAATGAACTTCATCATCAAGTACAAAAGGAGCAACAGACGGATATCTGGCATTACCGAATACGCCGTTAGCCTTATTATATACAATAAAAGGCTCGCCCCAGTTTTGTCCCCAATCTTCAGATTCTCTTATAAAAAGATTATTAAGAGTATTCAAAGGATTATCCGGAGTCCCGAAATTGTCGCTTGAGAAACCCCTTTTGATAATGGCAAGAGTGCCGGTGAGCGGTTCGTAAACGAATGGTTTTTGCTCATTTGTATAAAACGAATAAGCATTTGCAAGTGAATCCAGTACAAAGTATTCCATAGGTCCGTTGGCAAGAAAACCTAAGCTGTTTACCTTACCGGTAATTTCTGCATTGTGTATATGAGGTTTTAAATTATTATCGCTCTGATAATTTTCGATTAATTCATTATCAGCTTTCGCTATTGTGAGTGCAAAAAATAATGCAACTCCTGCAAGAAAAAATCGTATAAAATACATAATCACCCTCCAAAAAAAAATATATAAATAATTTTAACAAAATATAAACTCAAATATAAAAATAAATTTCTGAAAAATCAGAAATAAT
>CAZIXJ010000748.1:0-1574 GCA_964542835.1 uncultured Hyphomicrobiales bacterium | reverse complement strand
GAACTTGTTTTTGCTCCCTATAACAGGCTAATAGTAATGGGAACGGATATTGGTTCGGTCTCCCTGATTACTAACCTTCTGATTTTTATAGTTAATTTGCTTTTTATCGTTATTTTTATTAAAGAATTAAAGATTACTACATTCGACCCTGAATTATCACATACTTTCGGTTTTCCCGTAAATTTGTTGAATTATATTCTTATGGCTCTTACTTCTGTAACCGTAGTCGCTGCATTCGATGCTGTAGGAAGCATACTGGTAGTATCTTTTATTATTGTGCCTGCAGCTACCTCATATTTAATATCCGGCAGGCTCCGGTATATGATATTTTTTAGCCTGTTATTTGCAGTAATATCAGCCGAAGCCGGCTATTGGACGGCACATTTCCTGAATACATCAGTTTCCGGAACTATAAGTATTTTTTCAGGTTTTATTTTTGCATTAGTATTTATTTACAAAAAGATTTTTTCTTCATAGTTGAATAATTGGGCAACCAAACTTATGAAGAGTAATCAAAATGTTTGTAATTTTATCTATCCGTTAAGATAATTATATGCAGCACCGGCAAGCATTATCATACCGTTTTCCATAGCTTTTTCATCAGGATTCAGTTTTGGATTATGCAGCATTACCATTTCTTCTTCTTCTTTTGGCTTTACTCCGAGGAACCAAAATGTACCGGGAATTTTCTGCAGATAATAAGCAAAATCTTCCGCCCACATTTTTGGTTCAAAATCGAGTACATCATTATCATCAAGATATAATAATGCTGTATTTTTTACAAATTCAGAAGTTCTTACGTTATTAATCGTAGCGGGATATCCGTTAATTATTTCAATATTTACTTCAGTATTAAACATTTCGCCGATTAATTTTGATTTATTTTTTACCAGTTCGAGTATTTCCATTCGCCATAGCTGATTATAAGCTCTGAGAGTTCCCTTCATTTTCACTTCCTCAGGGAAAATATTGGTAGTATTACCGCCATTAATGGAGGCAACCGTTAGTACTCCTGCATCAAGTGGGTTTCTGTATTTTACCATCATAGAGTGATAATACTGTATCAGATATGCAGCAGTTGTAATAGGGTCATTGGCTTTATGTGGCTGGGCAGCATGGGCGCCTTTTCCTCTTATTGTCCAGTAAAACTCATCAGTGGAAGCCATAACGGGACCGGCAGCAACAGATATTTTGCCTGTATCTTCAAGAGGATTAATATGCTGTCCGAAGATTGCCTCGGGTTTTGGGTTTTCAAGCACGCCATTCTCAATTAATACTTTTGCTCCTCCCGGCAGTTCTTCTTCTCCGGGCTGGAAAATTAATTTAATGCATCCGTTTAGGTCGTTTTCTATAGATTTGAGGATTTTTGCAGCTCCGAGAAGCATAGAAGTATGCATATCATGTCCGCAGGCGTGCATTACTCCCTCTATCTGTGATGAGTACGGCAAACCCGTTTCTTCTTCTACGGGCAGTGCATCAATATCAGCCCTTAATGCAATACATCTTTTAGATTTATCACCAATAATACCAATTACGCCAGTATCGGTAATTTGAAAATTTTCTACTTGTAATTT
>CAZIXJ010000747.1:1117-1578 GCA_964542835.1 uncultured Hyphomicrobiales bacterium | reverse complement strand
TGAGATAAAGTTTAATTATGGTTTCAGTAATATAAGCACTGAAGTGGATTGGAAAGTTAATACTTTGCAGGCAGGAATTTCCATAAATTATACTATTCCAAAAGCGAAAGTACCTCCACCTGCTAAACCGCCTATGCCTGTGGCACCGATTACTTCTCCACCGCCTGCTGAAGCTGTCGCTGAAATTGAAATCGAGATACTTGAAAATGACTCTGAAATAGAAAACACTATTAAATATAATTTTACAGAAAAGCAATATTATGAAAAAGATCTAATTATACCAGTTGTATTTATTGAAAAAGATGTAAAAGGATATGACGATAATTATAATCCCGATGAAATACTCAAACTAACAGCAGAAAAAATACAAAATGAAAATACTAAATTGTATATTACTGCAGGATTTGAAAATAATGATGAAAAAGTAAATGTATAAAATATTCCCAAATCAGACTTTAACC
>CAZIXJ010000747.1:0-1107 GCA_964542835.1 uncultured Hyphomicrobiales bacterium | reverse complement strand
AAAAAAATACGGAGTAAAACAAAATCAGATTGAAACTGAAATCATATCAATTAAAGATAAATATTTTAAATATCCTGAATTAAAAGATGAAGCCAAATCATTGAAATTCAAATTTGAAAATCAGGATGATGTTATTACCAAAGAATATCTTAAAAATACAAATGCCGATTATGGCGACAAATCTATAACAGTAGATATTGGTGTTACGGAAATAGATAATTATGACTTTAATGCTTTTGCTGTGATTGACAATAAAAAAATCAAACTGAATGAAGGGAATAATCAAATTAATCTGAAAGAGTACTTTGATAAAGAAAAAATAAAAGATATTAAAATAGAAGTACAGGTAAAAGATGACTGGAATAATACTTTCAGTAATGAAAAAACAGTAAAACTAATTCCTGAAAAAAATATCCAAAAATTTGAGAATTACAATCCTGCATCTAACAAATCTGTATTTACCATTGGTTTCTTTGAGTTCGATTCCGAAGAAATTTACGGAGTGGATAATAATCTCAAATCAGAAATAAAAAATGCATTGGCAAAAGATAAAAAAATCACATTAATTGCACTGACAGATAATCTCGGTGTTGATTATTACAATGAAAAATTAGCATTGCGAAGAGCTGATGCAGCATTAAAAGAACTGGGTCTAAATAAAGAAAATGTAGAAATCAAAGTAAAAGAAGGCGGACTTTATAATAATTCAAATCCTTACGGAAGAATGCTGAACAGGTCTGTAATTATTGAAATAGAATAATAATATGCAGAATAAACTGTAAAATAAATAATTGCATAAAAATAAATACAGCCAATTAGTTTGCATACGAAAAAATCCCTCTGTTTATTAAAACATTTCGGATTTTAACCTAACTTGACCATATATAATTAGAAATCGGCGACAGCACTCGTTTAGTTTTAAGATAGATTCATCAACAACTCCTTTTGAGTATTTTTATTTTCAACATAATAAAAAGATTAATCACGAAAAAAAGATAATTGATACCAATTCGCTTTCATTCATATTAAAATACTTCTCACAACAAAAAAAATTCTCATTGCGAAACTCCGATACTTCTAAGCGGTTACTGAGCGGAGCCGAAGTAC
>CAZIXJ010000746.1:0-1582 GCA_964542835.1 uncultured Hyphomicrobiales bacterium | reverse complement strand
TTTACCCTCTTCTTCTTTTGCTCCCATAATAGTATCATAATTGAACTTTAGTGCAATTATTTTTTCATTATTTTTTTTAAATAAATTATTGACGCCGGATATCAACATAGATTTAAACGGATTATAGTAAAGAGGAACTTGATATAATAAATGTTCATATTTTTCAGAACTGTAAATTGTATTAAAGTTATCAGAAAATATATTATAAACAACGTTATTATATATTCCATCCATTCTTAAGGTTGTAATAATATTATGTTCATATTCTGTAAAACAAAAATTATATCTAATACTTCTTAAATTTTCTTTTTTAAGAATCTGTCTATTATCAATATCATAATATAGATACCTTATTATACTTCCATCACTGTATAATAAAATTTTTGAATCATCTAAGCTTATTTTGTAATTGTAAGTGTCAGATATATCATGAGAATTTAAATTCAAATATAAATCCTTCACTTCAAAATCATTTGAAATATTCCATTCATAGAAACCAAAATCTAAATCTCCGGGTGAATAGCCGTAATACCTAATTGCATATAGTTTATTACCATCATTGGATAGTTGCAGTTTCTCAATTTTTTGGTCTATTGATTGCCAATCCAAATTGGAATAAAACATTTTGTAAGTATCATTATTTATATCGTAAGCTACAAGAATATAATAATATTTGTGTTCATAATCTCTAAAGCTATACATAACAATTGCATATTTTGAATTATTAGTCAATTGGAATTGTTCAAAATATAAATCTTTGTATTTTGAATCAAAATTATTAATTAATTGATTAATATCAATTTTCAATTTTTTAATAAATTCAAAAGTATTAGGGTCTCTTAATATAATTCCGTCTTTGTATGCTTTGATATATGATAAATATTTATCACTTATTTGCATATCCCATAAGCCACTGGAATCAATGGAATAAGGCATTTTAAATTCAAACTCTAACTCATTTGTTTCAATATTTCTTTTATAAATAAATTCTTTAAAATTATTAACTCCCCCCTGATAATAATAACTAGTACTATCAGCAGAAATACAAAAAGAATTACTATTAAAATAGTTTGTAGAGTCAAACTCCATCTCCCATAATATTTCATATGGTTCCTCTCCAACCACCTGTGCCTGCACTCCAACAGAAGCCAGCACATAAATCGCTAAAATCAATAATAATCGTTTCATATCGAAACTCCTTAAAATAATTAATAAAATATAAATTATTCCGCATACCTTGCGGATTTTTTTTCAAATCCCTCGTTCCCGATTGAATCGGGACCACTCCCTTTTCCCAAAAGGGAGAAATGAACATCAATTGTAATCATAAAAAAATATCCGGGCTTTAGCCCAATACTACCCTATTCATGCTTTTTTCAAAGAACATCTGCCACAAAGACGAGGCACCGCCTCGTCTCTACGAAGAGAAGGATCCATACATTACGGGCTTTTTCAGCCCATCACAGCGGGTATTTTAGTTGCATTTTCGCTCCTTTTTTTAAAACTTTTCCAAAATTTGCAACATCCATATCTGTTAAGACACATGAAATGCAAAAATATATCAAATTATTTTTATATTTCT
>CAZIXJ010000745.1:0-1589 GCA_964542835.1 uncultured Hyphomicrobiales bacterium | reverse complement strand
TCAGCATGTCATGAATGTTAAGGTTGAGGTTGAAGAGCGGCGGCGTTCCCAAATTCAATTTGGGAACGAGTGAAAAAAGATAAAGTTGAATTGATAGATTTTGAACGAATATTAAAATATTTGGATAAAGAAGAGAATATAGTAACAAAAGAAAGAAAATTATGCGAGGAATTTCTGAAGAATTTGCAACAGAATTTAGAAAATGTAAACTTTATGAATTATATGAGAAACATAAAGATGAATTAATTATTGGGATACGAAATAATTACCTGAATTTATATTACAACTGTGATAGTATTGCCAAAATAGAATATAAAAAAACTAAAGACAGTAAAGCCAAAAAAATTGTTTGTGAGATAGATAAATACTACTTAGGGGGTAAACATTATAGCAATAAAGAAAAGCGACACAGAATTGAGCCAGAAAAAATCACTGAGCAAAATAAAAAAATAAAAGAAAATAGTGATAAGAAAAGTACACAAGAAAAAGTGGCTCAATCAAAGTTATTTATCTTAAACAATAGTAATATAGATTCTAAATGGTTTTGTATTGATGTTGAATATGTTAAGCAATTCAATAATGCTGAGGATAAAAAAAAATCTGATTTTAATGGACGGTTCGATATTATTGCCCTTTCAAAAGAAAAGCCTCACAGGGTTGCTTTAATTGAATTAAAATACGGAAGTGGTGCAATAAGTGGGGCAAGTGGAATATATAAGCATGTTCAGGATTTTAGTAACTTTATTGAAAAAGGCTTTTTTAAAGGACATTTAAGACAAGAAATAATAAAAATTATAAAAAGTCAATTAGATATTGGTATATCTGTTCCATTTACGTTACCTAATGAAAATAACATTTTATCTCCTGATTTTTATTTTATTACACTGGACAATAATGCTAAAACAGATAAAGCAAGTACCCCAAAACAGACAATGGCAGGTTATCTTTTCAAAAATAAAAGATGGAACTGTAAAAGATTATCGACAAAATATTGTGTTGAGAGAGATTTCGGAGATATTACAAAGAAAGATAATAAGTTTCATGCCACATTCTTATTTTCAAAATCAACAATTGAGACTTTAGATATTATAGATATTATTGATGGCAATTACGACAAAAGGATCATACCTAGATGGAAATAACAATTCATAGGGGAACAAAACAAACAATGAATAAGGTTGAGGATTTAAAGAGAATGTATAAAAATTTATTTTATACTAAAAATTATAGGCCGGAATGGGCTGTTAGTAATAAAAAAAATAATGAAAAAATTTTTCCAACTATTCCATTTGTCGGGGATAATTATTTTTCAACACCAAAAAAAGTTTTATTATATGCAAGTGCTGAGAATTTAACTTATTATGAAAATAGTCATGAACCCAATGAATTATTAGAAACTGAGAAAGCATGGAACAGAAATCGTAAAAGTATTGAGAAAAATATAGGTAAATTTTTTCCTGATATTCATATTGAACCAGTAAGTAATGGTGGTTTATTATCTATGGTGGCTTTTATTACACACTATTTAAATATTTTTGGGGAAACAGATAAACCTTATGATTTTATTAAAAATTTAGCAATTGGCAATT
>CAZIXJ010000744.1:0-1597 GCA_964542835.1 uncultured Hyphomicrobiales bacterium | reverse complement strand
AAGGAAACAGATTTAGGAAGTAGGATGAGTTGATTCTTTGAATGCAACTTGGTATGAATTGGTATTACTTCGAACTTAGAGCAATTAAAACGAAAAAAGGCTGCCAAATGGCAGCCTTTTGTATTTAATATTTATCAAATTTATCTTCTTTTGTCTTGATTGCCTGGTCCTTCCTCTCTCAGAGAAAGAAGTATTTTCTTGGCAACAGCATCTGCGACGGTTTTTTCAACATTGTCGCCACTAACCATAAATTCTTCGATAGCTTTTTCTACTCTTGTTTTGATAATTTCAGCAGTCTGCCCTACAAGAGCATTAGAAAGCTGGTGAATATCTGCCTGCTGTCCGCGAAGAGCTTCGAGCTGACTTCTGTTTGCATCTTCCATTTTCTTAAGCATTTTATCCATACGTTCTTCTTCTTCAGTATAGATAAGAGTAATCGCAAGTAATGAAAGCATAGTAAACTCAAGGGTAATCGCAAGGAAAATCCATGACGGTTTAGCAGCAGGTATAAACTTCAACCCTCTGATACCGATGGCAATGATAAGGAATGCAGCACCACCGTATGCGAGACCTGTAACGAGGTTGGAATATTTTTCAGTAAAGTGGTGAGCCATATAAAGCCTAAGACCTTTGAACATATGGAATCTGTTAGATCTCCACTGAAGTCCTGATTTAGTGTCTTCCATTTCAGTAACCACAAAATCAGAGAAGAATTCTTTGATTCTGTTATAGATAGCTTCATTTCTGAAGAGAACTATATCGGTATCTTCGTCGAAAACATCATCAAATCTTGCAGACTGGAAAGGAGACGCAATATCTTCAGTGATAGTTCTGTCCCAGATAAGCCTGAAAGCAGATTTAACTTCATTGAAGTCCTGCTCCCGTAATCGGTCATCCGGCATTATGAGAAGCTGGACGACATCATCCGAGAAGCCTGTCTGCAACCTCAGCTTCACCGATACGTTATCGATTTGCCTGTCCACCAGTACTGCCAAAAGGCCTATACTTACAGGCATAAATATTGTGAGCATAAGTGTAGCTGTTAAAGCTATTGCCATTGCCAGCCAGGAAAATGCAATATACGGTTCCAGGATAATTGCATGCTCACCAAAAAGAGGCGATTTTGAATACCATTCGTCGGTGCTTTTGATATATCCATGCTCCGCTGAATTTCTTTCTTGGAAGGTGAAATCAAAAATGTACTCGCGATTTATTAAGTCTTTTTGAGGTGGTTTGCCCTCAGCTAACGACTCGTTATCTTTCGATACTGAAAACCATGTGAGGTCTTCGCCTGCTACGAAGCCGATTTTTTCTTGTTCTTCCGCAGTAGGTGCGAATAGCGGCACTACGAATTTTGCCAGACCCAATGGGAGAATATAATAAAATGTCCCCCAAAATAAAAACGCTCCGATAGCTAAAAAGATTGCTACGTGCTGAACGCCTACGTTATACTTCTTGTTCTTTGCTGAAAAGGATTTGTTAGCCATTACAACATTTCTCCAACATTCTTGAAAAAATAATTTACTTATTTACAACTTATTTTAAAATTTAACTCCAAACATTTTTAAGATACAAAAAAAATTTTAAATAATCACAA
>CAZIXJ010000743.1:0-1597 GCA_964542835.1 uncultured Hyphomicrobiales bacterium | reverse complement strand
GTTTATGTGCGGTTTGTTTATTGACAATTAGGGGGGGGGGGTAATGCGGAAATTAACTTCAATAGCATTGTATTTCTTGATGTTTTTAATAGCGATTAATTTTGCAGCGTGTGATGATGGAGACGACGATGGCGGCGATGTTGGTGGCGGCGGATGGTCCACCACCTTGGTGGCATCCGGTACAGGCTCTGGGTTTACAGACCATTTTTACAGCGGGGGCGGATCAGTTGGCTTCACCGTTACCCATGACAGCAAGGGCGGTTTCAAAGCGACGGCAACTGCAACCACGGCCGCTGATAGTGTGACCTTTTTGTCGATCCCAATCCCAGGGGGCGGTAGTACGGCGTCCATTCCACAGGGAAACTATGTAATCGAGGTACAATGTGATGGACAATGGGATATGGTCATTAACGGAGCCGTAACCAAAATTTACGGTGGGCCACGCGGAAAATTCCCCTTGAGCTACGAAGGCGCTGACTGCCCATCCAATATCACATGCGGAACCATTGAAAACTGCTCCGATGCCTATTATTACCTTGAAGAGTGTGGTTTCAAAAACCTAGACCGCGACGATGATGGAGTACCCTGCGAGATCCTTTGCGGGGGTTGAGAACCCCTAATCAAAACTACACTATATCAGACAACTTATGATGAAAGGATGATTAAGGTATGAAATTTAAAACGTTGATCTTTATGTTAGGTATTTTAGTATTTGTTACGGGGTCCGCCTTTTCCCAAGACACTGTGTTGAAAGCATTCTCCGGGTCAGGTGGAAAAAACACAAGGCCATTTACTGTTAAGGATGGATGGGAAATTCAGTGGGATGCTAATGGCGATATTTTCCAACTGTTTCTATACACAGCAAACGGGGATATGGCAGGCGTTCCGGCAAACCAACAAGGGGCAGGGGAAGGGGCTTCCTACCAAGCAAAAGGCGGACAATACTATCTTCAGGTCAATGCAATTGGGAATTGGACTATCAAGATAGTTCAGCTTGGCGGGCAGTCTGCCGGTGAAGCGGAGCATAAGGACAAGTCAAAATCAACATCTTCCGTAGTTGCGGCCTTTTCTGGATCAGGTGGCAAAAACACAAGACCATTTACGACCACTGGGCCTTGGGAGATTCAGTGGGATTCTAATGGCGATATTTTCCAACTGTTTCTATACAAATCAAACGGGGATATGGCAGGAGTTCCGGCGAACCAACAAGGAGCAGGAAAAGGCACATCTTTTCAACCTAAAGCTGGCAAATACTACCTCCAAGTTAACACAGTAGGTAAGTGGGCTATAAAAATAGTTCACGTAAAATAGAATACCGGCAGTGGTTTGGATGCAAACGACCTCCGAGGTTTTGGGAACCTCGGAGGTCTCTATCGGCGCCCTGGGAGCGCGGGCGTCCCGCCCGGATGTCGTGGGGGCGGCCCTTGCGGCCGCCCGTTATGGGCAGGCACGGGGCGTTGCCCGTACATGGTGAGACCTCCGAGGTTTTGGGAAGACCTCCGAGGTTTCCAAATTCTTTGGAAACCTCGGAGGTCTCGGTTAGAGTGGCTTGGTGTCCGTTTGGGGCCGGTTTCATGTAAAGGCCGGATTGGGGCAG
>CAZIXJ010000742.1:0-1599 GCA_964542835.1 uncultured Hyphomicrobiales bacterium | reverse complement strand
GAACTTAAACAACTTATCTCTAAAACAAATAAAGAACTTAAAGAAGATTACGATTTAAATCGAGATAAATATGTTTTGCGACAATCTAATTTACCCCCAAGGGTGTCAGCTTTTCTTAATATAAATCCACACAATCCAACTGGCGTCGTTTATAGTGAGAAGGATAAATCTTTATTATTAGAGATTTCTAAAGTTTGCAATGATGCTGGTGTATTCATTATTGATGATTTGGCTTATGCTGGTCTAGAGTTTGATAGAGAGTCTAAGGCGCTACCTTGCTCTAGCTTAATGGGGTATTTTGATAATACAATATCATTGTATTCTCTTTCTAAGTCTTATGGATTGGCTAGTCTAAGGTCGGGTATGATTATTGCTAATGAAATAATTATTTCTCTGATACGGGATAAAATATTCCAAAAATTGGATTCGTTATCGTTGCTACAATCGTCTGCTATGAGTTCAGCTTTCTTGTCCGATGATAATTCTATTACAGAGAGAGAAGAATACTTCACATATATTACTAAGGAATACTATGAACGGTATATCTTTATGAAGGCAATTATTGTGGGTATTGATAAAATTAGTGAAAAGGAAAGAATTTTAATAGATAAAATTATTGAAAAAAATAAACTTACTTTTGATCTAGAAAAAATCAAAGAGGGTGTTAAAGATATAGATATTATACTTCAGCCAGAATCAGGTTTTTTTGTATTATTAAATTTTAGTAAGTTGCTCGGGAAATCTTATAAAAATTTTAAGGTGACTGATGATGCATCTTTGTTGAAATTCCTGTATACATCAGGGAATATTAAATTATTAACCAGTAAGGCATTTTGTTGGCCTGATCAAAATCAACTTATCGCAAGGGTAACTATCGCATTTGATGACTATGAAGAATTATTAAAATCTTTTTTGCGGCTCAAGTCAACCATAGAATCACTAAAATGAACATATATATTGCTTCATCAGAAAAACATGTAGGAAAAATTCAAGAAGATATTTACCTTCGGGATGCATGTAGACACAGGGGGTTTTCTTGTGAAATTCTCACATTGAGAAATATAGTCGAAATTTCAAAACCTTTGGATCTTGTAATTTTAAAAAGTATATGGGGATATCATTTACACCATGAAGAATTTCTAAAACAGATATCAATATTGAATAAAAAGAACATTAAACTAATAAATGACTACGATTTTATTTTTTGGAACTCGGATAAATATGAATATTTATCCGAGTTATGTGGTATGAGTACAGTTCCCACATTACCTTTGAGTTTCAAAGATACGGAAGAAGGAATTGATATTGAAGACATAATATCACAAGCAAAAAAAACACTAAACACAGATGTATTGGTTATTAAACCCCGTATTTCAGAAAGTGGTTATTTAGCTTTGAAATACGATGAAACAAAAGACAATAGAGGTACTATTGCCTTACTTCAAAATAACAAACCCCTTGAATTCATTACTCAGCCTTATCGACCAGGTATCTTGGCCGGAGAATTATCTATTGTTGTAATCAATGGCAATGTTATGTACGGTGTTAATAGATTCCCGGGAGTTTTTACTGAAAAGAAAAATTTAGAGTATTTTGATA
>CAZIXJ010000741.1:0-1600 GCA_964542835.1 uncultured Hyphomicrobiales bacterium | reverse complement strand
CAAATTTCTCTACTCTCTCACCAATTCTAACGAAATATACACCTTTTGGAAGATGCGAAATGTCAATCCGCTCCGTTGTAGAGACGACCCGGTGGGTCGTCTTTAAAGCCACAGAGTTGGATTTCAAAGCTACTGCCACAAAGACGAGGCACCGCCTCGTCTCTACTTCTTCACAAATTTCTCTACTCTCTCACCAATTCTAACGAAATATACACCTTTTGGAAGATGAGAAATGTCAATCCGCTCCGTTGTAGAGACGACCCGGTGAGACTGTGTAAAAAGTGAGTTGAAAAATTATGAAATTTTGAAATTTGAGCAAAATTATTTATTATTTTACTTTTTGATAAAAAATTGCTTAAAAGTTGTTAAAATTTGTTCATTTAGGCAAAAATATTGGAATTTTGACGATAAAACATCAAAAACATATGTTTTAAAGCTGATTGTATACCATTTATAAAGCTATTTTTTGGTAATGACATCATCATTTCCATGGCTCTTTTAAAACCAAATATATTCAAGACTCGTTTCATGTTATAAATTAGCACCCATAAATTAAATTCCGACCTGACGTTTTCTTTGCCTTTTGTTAAAAAATATGTAAAATTCATTGTTCGCTTCATTGTACCAAAAGGATGCTCTACTATTGCTTTGCGTTTGGCTATTATGTCCGGACGAACTTTTACTCTTTGACGCATTCTTTCTATAAATTCTTCATCTAACCATCTATATATGCCTCTGCCTTCTTTTGATGTTGTACATTTTGACTTCAAAGGACAATCTTTGCATGCTGAGGTTTTATAGAGTTTCGTATCCATGCCATGTAGTTTGGCTATTCTAATAAATGTTAGAGTTTGTCCGGCAGGGCATTGAAACACATCTTTAACCGAATCGTATTTAAAATCTTTGTCAGTAAACATACCTTTCTTTTTGTTTAAACTCTTTAGGGGTTCGGGTATATAACAAGTTATGTTTGATTCTTCACATTTTTTTATTTCTACTTTAGAAAAAAATCCTTTATCGCCTACAATATCAAGTGCATCTAATCCTAAATTCTCTTTTGTTTGTTCTGCCATAGGGTAAAGCTGTTTTGTATCGTTGACATCACTGGTTGGTTCACAGGCTACTATTAGTTTGTGGTTTTCTGAAGTACATATTTCACCGTTGTAACATACGTCAGGTTTTTGTTGATCCTTCATCATTCTACTGTCAGGATCTGTTAAGCTTACTTGAGTTTCACCTGATTGCTCTATGCGCTCTAAAAGTGAGTTGCAGGTAGCCTTCTTCTCAAGAAGTTTTCTAATGAAAGATTTCATATCTTGCGGAAATAATACATGTGTTTTTTGTTCTTCTTTATCATTCTTATCCATTTGAGATAAATATCCCTGAATCTCTTTTTCTATTTTTTCTTTAATCTTTATCAGTTTGTTTTTTGTGAAATTTCTGTTGTTTGCATTAACCGCTGCAAATTTACTTCCGTCAACGGCAAACAGTTCATTATCTGCAATAAGTCCCATATTTTTGCACATCAAAATAAAGGATTTATTGGGATAATACCCATTACAAACGCCCCAATGGTACTTTGTAAAGCATAATTTTTATA
>CAZIXJ010000740.1:0-1603 GCA_964542835.1 uncultured Hyphomicrobiales bacterium | reverse complement strand
TGACGAGCAAATGTTCCTTGAAGGAATCAAAAAGTTAGTACAAATAGAAAACAAATGGGTTCCAAAAACAAAAGGGCATTCACTTTATATCAGACCGGTAGTATATGGCGATGGTAATTTCCTCGGAGTACATGCTTCAGATACTTACAAATTAATTATAATGACTTCACCTGTAGCTTCATATTATCCTGAAGGATTAAATCCGGTGAGGATATTAATTTCAGATGAATTCGTAAGAGCTGTAAGAGGCGGTCTGGGACACGCAAAAACTGCCGCAAATTATGCAGCTTCTCTTAAAGCAGGCAGAGATGCAAAAGCAAAAGGATATGCTCAGGTATTGTGGCTCGACGGAGTAAAAAGACAGTTTATTGATGAAGTGGGAGCAATGAATATTATGTTCGTAATTGATGGCGAACTAATCACTCCACCGCTTACACAAGGCTCTATACTCGCCGGAGTTACAAGAGAAACTGTAATCACTCTTGCAGAAGAAATGGGAATTAACGTTAGAGAAGAATCAATTACAGTTCACGACGTAATTGAAGCTCATAAAAAAGGTACACTGGAAGAAGTATTCGGCACCGGAACCGCTGCTGTAATCTCACCTGTCGGTGAATTATCATACAAAGGCAAAGAAATGGTAATTAACGATATGAAAATCGGTAAGCTGGCTCAGAAGTTTTATGACACAATTACCGGAATACAATACGGAGAAATAGAAGACAAAAACGGCTGGCTTATGAAAGTGCCACTAACGTAACAAAACATACAATACAAAAGAGCCCGGTTTTTTCAAATCGGGTTTTTTTATGGTGTTTTATTTGTAAACCAGTTAATAGCTGAATTTTTAATATTATTGTACCATTCAATTTCATTATTTGCTTTCTTTGCTAATTCATTTGAATACTCAAAAAAACTTTTGATATGGTATGGGTTAGGTACAAAGCTTGCGTTATAAGAATCTCCAAGCATTTTTTGAAAAATATTTAAAGGTAAAGGAATAATAATAGAAGTGCCACCATAGTAACTTATATCTATTTTATGTAAAGCATAAAAATGTGCAATACAAGATTCATTTATTTTTGGAGCAATAAATAAACAATATGCAGGTTTATTGGTTTCTTTCTTGTATTTTGCTAAATGTCTGCTAACCGGTTCTCCTTCCATTTCATATTGACGTAGTCCACCTTGCATTGTAACTTCTACGGTAAGACCAAATTCACCATAATCGCAAACAATATCAGGCATATTTCCCTGAGCAGTGGACATAGGGTTGCCAAAATCATCAAATTTTAAATTAGCTGATATTTTTCCACCATCTAACATTATCATTGCTCTCCAAGTATTCCATTCAAGCATTAATGGAGTGTCGTACAATGTATTATCCAGTATTTGCTCAAAAGTAGAGTTTATAGATTCAAATAATTTATAATCTTTTATTGCCAAAACTTGTTCAGATATATTTTTTTCTTTTCTGATTTCTGATTCATTAGCAATTATGTTTTTAAGTTGTTTTAAACTGGTAGTTTTATCAATGGCAATATTGGGAAATTCAATCTTAATTTTTTGTACAAGTAAATCTCTGTTATCAGAATATAATTTT
>CAZIXJ010000739.1:0-1603 GCA_964542835.1 uncultured Hyphomicrobiales bacterium | reverse complement strand
TTTTTCATTCTATTCACCTTTAAAAATTATTTATAATATTCATCCAAATTCCATTTCAACGGATTATTTTGTATATAAGTTCGTATTTCGTATAATTTTTTGTCGTTACGGATAATGTGTTCGTAATAATTGCGTTGCCATAGTTTTTCATCAAATGGAATAGCAATGCCATTTTTTACATTTCTGATGTATTCATTTGTTGTCATTGTTTTAAACCATTGAATGATTCTCGGTAGGGGCGAACCCGTGTGTTCGCCCTCGTTAGGGCAGACACATAGGTCTGCCCCTACATTTGCAAAAAACAAATTATTATCAATAATCAAAATGAAATGAATATGATTTGGCATAATCACATAATCATCAATTTTTATATTATCATATTTTTCATTTAATCTCAACAACTATTTTTCTATCATTATTCCGGAATTATTGAGTAATAAATTATTATCAATTATATTGCCAAATAATTTTAATTTATTTTGAGTGCAAATAGTTACATAATAATATCCCGATTGAGAATAATCATATTCCTGTAATCTGATGCTATTTTTTCTTGATTTATTCATAAGCAACAACCAATTTTAATCTCGGTAGGGGCGAACCCGTGTGTTCGCCCTCGTTAGGGCAGACACATAGGTCTGCCCCTACATTTGCAAAAAACAAATTATTATCAATAATCAAAATGAAATGAATATGATTTGGCATAATCACATAATCATCAATAATAATATTTTGTCTGATATTTTCAGTATTTAAAATTTCATCTTTAATAATTTTGCCGATTTCGGTTAAATAAATATTTCCATTTTTTATTTCACTAAATATTTTTTCTTTTTTAAAACTACAAATCGTAACAAAATAATTTTCCGCAGAATAATCGTATTCCGGTATTCTTATTGAGTTTATTTTGTATGACATTGTTTCTCTTGTTTTCATAAGTCTCTGCCTTCAAAGACGATGCACCGCATCGTCTCTACACTAAATGTGATATGATACAAGTAGATTTATATAAAGGTGTTTCATCTTTCTGTAAGTCAGTATCAGGGCAGGTAGTAGTTTGTGCATTTACTGTAAAATTAAACATAAATATTCCCACAATTAATGCACTAAAAGTAAGTCCGAATCGTCTAAATAATGCTGTAATGAATCTTTGTCATAGTACCACCTAAAAAATAATTAAACAAATATTCTGCAAAATGCAGATTTATAATAACTTATCAAATTATTCATTAACAATTAATGGTAAGTTATAAAATGTTTTTGAATTATGCAAGTGTTTTTTTTGAATTTATGATGTGCTGTGGAATGTTGTATATTCTTCCACCCCGTCTTTGCGGATACTGAGCGGGGTGGTTACTGAGCGGAGCCGAAGTGCCGAAGTACGCAATGACGGACATTTCGGCGTTTCGGCTACTCTCAACGACATCTACATTCAGCAACCCTTAAGTATTAATATTTTTCATCTTCCTGGTGGTGTTTATTTTGTGCGGTTCGGGGATAAGGTGCAGAAGTTTGTGAAGATGTAGAGACGAGGCGGTGCCTCGTCTTTGTGGCAGAGTGTTAAAAATTTTGAAATATTAGTTATTTGAGATAAAGAATTTAT
>CAZIXJ010000738.1:0-1607 GCA_964542835.1 uncultured Hyphomicrobiales bacterium | reverse complement strand
GGTTGCAACAGCTTCGCTTTCCGAACTGCAGGCCTTACTGAGATTTGATCGCTGAACTTCATCGAAGACTTCCTTAAATGAATCGGCTAAGCCAAACTCCAAAATGGCTCCGGATAAGACGTATTGTAAGTCAGCCAAGGCATCGGCAACCTCAGTGAGGTCATTTTCTCCTATAGCTTCTTTTAATTCGTTGAGTTCTTCCTGGAGCAAATTCACACGCAATGCACAGCGATCCTTTGCCGGAATGACAGGCTTCGCTTCGATGGGTAAATTGAACGTTCTGTGGAACTCCGCTACATCATTTAAACCATTCGGCTCAGAATATCGATCTTTCATATATCTAAATTTTTGGATATAAAAAAAGGCCGTACACAGACGACCTTTTTATTAAATTACCAGGTAATATCAATCTTATTCGTTGAAATAAGACTCTTCTAAGGTTTCCCCGCTACTTATACGCTCCATACGAACCTTCAGTTCCTGCGCTTTTTCATATTCATTCATTCGAGCAAAAATTTCTCGAAGAGCAATCAAGGTGTTTCGATCATTAGGCTCTAAACTCTCAGCCTTCTTAAAATATGGTAACGCCTTTTCAAAGAGCTTTTCCGACTCAACTTTAAGGCTGTCATACATTTTTTGATCCTCCTTACTCATACCCAACTCACTCATTTTCTGCGTAATCACAGCAGCTTCATTAAAGTAAATGGATCCTACACTGTAGTACGGCTCAAAATCCTTAGGATCTAAATCAATGGCCTTATCGTAATACTCAATCGAAAGATTTCGGTATCGATTGGCCTCGTCCTCATCATATTCCTCAGCTTCCATCATTCGATTATAAATTTTCATATACACATTCGCTAAGGCGCTGTGTACAGAAGCATTTTCCGGTTCAGCCTCCACAGCTTCCATCAGACTTTCCTCCAATAACTCGAGCTCATCATTTTGAATGTAGTAATTGATACGAGCAAACAATATGGTGTTATCGTCAGGAAATAATTCTTTCCCTTTGTCCAATACCTCCAATGCTTTTTCCTCATTATCCTCATTCATCAATAAATCAAAAAGACTGGAATACACCGCTGCATCCGGATATTCCTCCTCGTATAATTCCATAAGCAGACTCTTTGCCGTCGGTCGATCACCGGCCTGAATCGCGCATATAGCTACCACAAATCGCTGCTGATTGTAATCTTCTTCACTTTGATATATAGGATCTTCGCCCTCGGCTACGAAGGTTTCGTGGATATGCAGAAGCGCACTCAAAGGCTCATAAGCTTTGTCGTAAGCCTGTTGCTGCAAATACGAATTTCCAACGGTACTGAAAATGGGAGTCAAATTCCCCAACCCTTCCAGGGCCTCGCGCTCATATCTGCTTTTTTCAGCTACATTCAGCGCTTCAAAGAAAGCCTCATATGAGGTGAACGGCGCATCGGGATAAGATGGCTCCGCCTCCGGGTTAGCCATCAACATTTTCAAATCCTCATTAGCTAAACTGGAAAAAACCTGACCTTTTACCACCCAGGCTCGACCTTCATCGGCGATCTCCTGATCTTCCAGAGCAGAAAGAATAAGGTCCCGAGCTTTCATCAACTCGTCCTTGTTGT
>CAZIXJ010000737.1:0-1611 GCA_964542835.1 uncultured Hyphomicrobiales bacterium | reverse complement strand
GTTTTAGTTTTCAATTTTTTTGTTTAATTTTCGTTGTAATATTATTTTTCAAATAAAGAGTAATATTATTATGTATAGATTTCTGTTATTATTTTTTGTTTTTGTAATTACTTATTCAGGCTTTTCTCAAACAACTATAAAAGGAAAAGTTGTTTCCGATGAGGGAGACCCCCTTCAATCCGTAATGGTAAGAATAAAATCTCAGAATAAGTATTCTGTTTCAAACCGTAAAGGCGAATTTGAATTGAATGTAGAGAATCCAGGCAATTATGATATAGTCGTAAACAGTGTATCATGGTCCCTGCCAAACAATTACACTTTGAATGTAAATAATGAAGAAAGTAAACAAATCACTCTCGAATTAATACCAAAAGTACATATGTTCGATGATTTGGTAGTATTCGGAGCTTCCAAAATGCCGGAAAAAATTACCGAATCTCCTGCTTCTATTCTTGTGCAATACCCGAGCGATATTGAAATAGCCTCCAGAAAAGGTCAGCTCGCAAAATCTATGCAGGGAATGACGGGAGTGGATATTTTACAGAATGGTGCTTCGGATTTCATCGTAAATACGAGAGGATTTAATAACGGACTGAACAGACGAATACTTGTGCTTCAGGATGGACGTGATGCTGCTATGCCTCTTCTCGGCGCTCAGGAATGGAATTCATTTGCTCTTCCACTTGATGAATTTGCAAAAGTGGAACTGGTAAGAGGTCCTTCGGCTTCCCTTTATGGTGCTAATGCTTTTAACGGAGTGCTTAATCTTACAAGCTATGCACCGAGAGAAGTCGTAGGTACGAAGATTTCTCTTCTTGGCGGTGATTATGAGACCTTAAGAGGCGATATACGCCATGCCGGCATTTTAGGCGATTTTAGCTACAAACTCACTTTTGGGCATCAGCAAATGCTTAATTTTTCCAAAAGAAGAGATTCAGCTAAATTCCTTGAGTATCCCGGAATAGCACTGGAAAGAAGAGTCCTTACCGATGACGACAGGCAGACATTTTCCACTTATGGTACTGCAAGACTTGACTATAATTTTGATGTGGATAAAAGATTAGTTTCTGAATTCGGTTACTCTCGTTCGGGTAATGAAACATATGTGTTTGGTCTAGGCAGAACTCACGTAACGGATGTGGCAAGACCTTATTTAAGATTGGGCTATAATTCCGAAAGACTTAATATTCATGCTCACTGGATGCAGAGAAGTGTGCAGGATACTATGTGGCTTATGGTACCTAATGCACCGCTTCTTGATGATTCTCAGGATTTTATGATTGATATTCAGCATAATTTTTATTTAACAGAAAAATTGCACGTCGTTTGGGGTATATCAGAGCAGCTACAGCAAATTCGCACAAGCGGCACCAGTATTCCTGATGATGTGGATGCTGATTTTACAGGATTGTACGGTCAGCTCGAATGGAAAATCAATCCGTTTTTCAAAATTGTAACTTCAGCCAGAATGGATTATGCAAGTATTCACAGTACCCAGTTTTCTCCGCGTGCTGCTCTTGTATTTGCTCCTGAGTCAGACCATCAGTTCAGATTTTCAGCAGGACGTTCATTTCAGAGACCTAATTATTCGGAATTATACAGGCTTACACC
>CAZIXJ010000736.1:0-1612 GCA_964542835.1 uncultured Hyphomicrobiales bacterium | reverse complement strand
GCGCCATTGAGAAAGGCAAAACTTTCATCAAATCCATGATCACAGGGCCAGTGTCCTTCCTCATCGCCCACATGCCATTTTCCTGACATGTAGGTTTTGTAACCGGCAGTTTTGAGGACATCGGCGAGTGTGACGACATTTTCATTGAAAAATCCCTGGTACTCGGGAATGGGCACATCGGTATCGGTCATGCCGCCAATCCCCGCCTGATGGGGATAAACACCGGTGAGCAGTGCCGCCCGGGAGGGACAGCAGCGGGCATTGTTGTAAAACTGGCTGAATCGCGTGCCTTTTTTCGCCAGGGAATCCAGATTGGGGGTCTTGATTTCTGAGCCATAACAGCCAATATCAGAAAAGCCCATGTCGTCGGCGAGAATCATGATGATGTTGGATTTGGATTTTTTTAAAGTTGAGCAATTTGTCGCAAAGGACAAAGCACCAAGAGAAAGTGCGCTTGTTTTTATAAATTGTCGTCGATTCATATTTCCCTCACCATTTTCAGATCCTCTAAATATACTTTTATGTACTGGTATGGAAAATATAATAAATTGCCGATTAGTTTCAATGACTTTTTTAAAATATCTGGGGATTTGCAGAATTATAGGAGACTATATGATTTATAGTGGGTAAAAAGATACTTAATTTTTATAAACTGTTAAACTCTTTCAGAGTTTTTATAATGTTTGTTTTTTCCGTGGGTTAAAACCCACGGTTATTATTGTTTAATCCCTTTGGGATTATATGAAATACATTAAGTCTTAAAATTGACAGGTAACGTTGTTCTTCTGGCATAATAAAAATTACCGTAAAAAAAAATATATAACTGATGGTTAAGAATTTTATACTGTTTGAGTCCCGACGAGTTGGGAGAGTTTATAAAATTTATTTATCTTTTTAAGTGATTTTTATATCCGGCAGTTGCCGGAATTTTTTTGCTTCTTTTTTCATCAAGGATAAAAAATCGTTAGTTTTATCTCTCCACTATAATTCATATAGAACCAATTATATTTATGAAACAAAAAATTTTGATTTACAAATTTTCTTAAGTCTGACATTTCAATTGATAATTACTTCAAAATTTCAGAATTCAGGATGTCATTTAGTGATGAACAATTTCCTTCAATTTTTGAAACACTTTTTCATCAACCAGTTGATCCGTAACATACTTATGTAAAATACTATTGATCAAAGTTTGGTAGGGCATACCACTTTTATCAGCTTCAAACTTTATTTTTTCCAAATCATTTGTATTCAATCTTAAGGTGATTGCTTTTTTTGTACCGGCTTTATTGATCAGGTCGTCAATTTCTTTTTTCTCTGATTTACTTATCTCCACGAATTGGTCAGCATTTTTTTCAATCTCTTGTTCTTCCTGTGATAGTTTGTATTTCATTTTATTTAACTCCATATATTTTATTGAATTTTCTGCTGGGATAAGCTGTTTTAATGATTATATTTCCTGACTCATCTGTTATAAAAGGAACTACGTGGATATAGTTTTTATAATTAATCAGGAATAATCTTTGCGATGGTCTGGCGGGATTTTTCAATACTTTCAAATACTCCTTTTTCAAAATGATCTGTTCAATTTCATAAAGATCAATATCTCGTT
>CAZIXJ010000735.1:0-1618 GCA_964542835.1 uncultured Hyphomicrobiales bacterium | reverse complement strand
TGAATTTTTGATAATATGATAAAATTTTTGAAAGAATATGAAAACAGCTTTGAAATTTTTTAAGTTAAAACTAATAAAAATGTTCGCCCTGATTGATGGTACTGATGTGGAAGGCACTATCAAAACTATCGGCGATGGCTCCGATATGCGGGGTGACAAAATCTGGATTTTATTTTCCGGAGCAATACTTGCTTCCATTGGTCTTGATACAAATTCGAGTGCGGTAATTATCGGCGCCATGCTTATTTCTCCACTGATGAACCCTATACTCGGAGTGGGATTGGGCATTGGAATAAGCGACAGAGATTTGATGATGAGAGCCGGCAAAAATTTCATTTTTGCAGTTGTGGCAAGTCTCCTGGCAAGTACCCTTTATTTTCTTATCACTCCACTCGGTGAAACTACAAGCGAACTTCTTGCCCGTACCAAGCCCACCCTCCTTGATGTAGGGGTTGCGATATTCGGTGGTATTGCCGGCATTGTAGCTACTTCACGTAAAGCCCAGACAAATGCCATACCGGGAGTTGCGATAGCCACTGCATTAATGCCTCCGCTCTGTACCGCAGGATACGGCATTGCAAAATGGAATTTTGAATTTTTCTGGGGTGCATTTTATTTATTTTTTATAAATGCCGTTTTTATAAGTTTATCTACTTATTTTATCGTAAGACTTTTGCAATTCCCTTACAAAAAATTTCTTGATGATAGGCTAAAAAGGAAAATGCAGACTTACATTGCTACTACTGCAATCATAGTAATGATTCCCAGCGGAATTATTTTCTGGGAAGTAATAAAAGAGGCGAAGCTCAAAAGAAACATCAGTACATTTATAAAAAACGAAGTAAATAATGAAAAATATGAAACAATAAACTGGGAAATTATACCGGAAGATACTACAGAAGTTCTTAAACTCTTCGTAATTGGTGAGCCGGTCCCTGATAGTGAATATTACAATCTGACAGAAAAATTATCAAAAAAGGGTTATAATAATCTAAAGCTTAGATTAGTTCAGATGAATGTTCCTCAATCTGAAAGAGACCAGATAAAAAGAGAAGTGGCCGGCGAAGTGGCTTCAAACATAATGAAGCAGATTCAGCTCGCCGATAAAGTGGAAACTAAAAAAGATAAGTTACTTGACAGTCTTAATATAATTATCAGTACACTTAAAATAGACCCAAAAATGGCTGAAAATGTAAGAAATGAAGTGAAGGTACTGTTTCCTGAAATAGAAAATGTTAATTTCGGAATGATAACTGAGCAGGTGGGTGATTCACTCGAATTAAAAATACCTGTAGCCATAATAGATTATAAGGAAAGAACAACCGCCTGGTCGAAAAATCAGGTAAGCGAAAAATTTTATGATTTTTTTAAAGTGAGAATAGAAAGCGATTCTGTAATAGTATTAAATTATTGATAAATTGAGTATCCGGTAAAGGCATGCTTATCTCTATTATATTCTATGCTATAGCCTAATCTCTTCCATCCCGAATTCAATTCGGGATGGCAAGTGAAATGATTGCAAAGGCAGAAAATTTGAAAATTTAGAAATATTCATTCTTTGACAACCCTCACCCCAGCCCTCTCCCAGCGGGAGAGGGAGTTCTAAGGAATCATATAT
>CAZIXJ010000734.1:0-1619 GCA_964542835.1 uncultured Hyphomicrobiales bacterium | reverse complement strand
ATACAAGTAATATTTAAACCCACTTTCAGATAGTAAAATATAACCAATATCATTAGATACAAAGAAAATTTTAACAATATCATAAGGATCAAACTCTACTTTGTTTATTTGATTTTCAAAAGTTTTTCCACCATCAGTAGTTCTGTAAAATACATCTTCTTCGTACATCCAACCTGTTCTTTCATTTTTAAAATACATTTTACCGTTTATAGTTTCATTTCCATCATATAGATTTATTTTTACAGATTTTGCTTTTTCATTATAATAATCAATAAACATCAGATATTTTTCATCCGAATATCTCTGCTGTATCCTATCATTAAATATTACTGTGTAATAATCTTTGATAAATACATTTTGATTTTCACTTATATCGGAATTACCAACAAAATACCTTGAATATGCTGATATATTATGGTTATTTGAAATAAAATCTCCTCCTTCATCAAAACCATTAACCCTGTTCAAATGAATAGAATAGTCTGACCAATTATTGTCATAATTACCTTGAACAGAAATAAATCCTTCTTCTGATGAATAAAAATCATTTATTTCATAATAATCTATACTGGAATTTTCCACTTCTATTTGTGATGTATCAGAAGTTGTCCATGTTTCACCGCCATCATACGAATAACCAATATAATATTTGTAATACCACGCATTTTCATAATTTTTAAAAGCAGCTATTATTGTATCTTTAGTTATAAAAGAATTATCATACATTTCATAATTATCTAAGAAAATTCCTTTGTTAGTCCAGTTTTCACCATCATCAGTTGATACCCATAGACTGTCCTGATATGCATACATGAAATCATTATCAATATGCATATAAGCAGCAACAGACCCTGACCAATTTGTATTATCTAACCATTCATGGTCACCATCCATTCTTTTTAATGTATCAGCGATTAGGTTTGTCCAAGTAGTGCCATAATTTGTAGTTTTTTGAATTTTTGGATATTTTGGCAGTGAAAACTTGGAAATTTTATAATCATATTGTACAGAATCTTTAAAAGTATATAAATTCTCTTCGCTATAAACCATTTGATTAATTTGTTCAAAAGTTTGAGAATAGTATATTGTATCACTTGTATAAAATACAAAATCATTAGTTTTTTCACTAACAAATGATTCTTCAATACTTTGCCAAAGTCTTTTTGAATTCCAATTCTCTCCTTGATCGTTTGTATAAACTACATCATAATAATAAGCTAAATTTCCTGTTGTTAAGAAAACAATAATGGAGTCTGACATGATTTTAAAATATGATGTAGAAGAACCCGAACCTCCAGGTGGTGGAGTAAGAGTTTTTAGGTTCTTCCAATCATTTCCACTATTAGTTGTCATCTCCCAGAGCGTTGTAGTACTGTTTCGGGCTTTTATAAATAAAGTAGAATCATTGTAACAATAAAGTGATATGATATCATCAGCATTATATATGCTTGACCAACTATCCCCATCATCCGTCGTTCTAAAAATATCATTATCATCATAACAATAAGCTGTGCCATTTTCAAATTCTACAGTATCAATTTTAACCTCCCAACTTAACCCTAAATTAGTAGTAAACATTTTTTTATTATCAATTTTAAAATACATTTCATTTTCATCAT
>CAZIXJ010000733.1:0-1620 GCA_964542835.1 uncultured Hyphomicrobiales bacterium | reverse complement strand
ATAATTTAAATGATTCACTACTTCTTTTATCTTACAATTATAATACAATCTACATATGGAATCTTCCGGTATTCGACAATCCATACGGTACAGATGATTCTACATCGGCAATAATCAGCTATGAAGTATTTACCGATTCACAAGACAGTATTTTCATAAGCGAGCTAAACTTCAAAAGTGATAACAGTTGTTCATATAAACAATTTGATACATTATATGTACATCACCAAAAACCTGAATATGCGGTAAAAGATTTTTATCTGATTTGCGATACATTAAATATTGAAATGCCAAATGCTGACTTAAAATACGAATGGTCAGACGGCTCTATAGGAAACAATGCGAGATTTACTGAACCCGGAGAATATTGGGTAACCATTACTGATAGTTTTAATTGTTCTTATAAGGAAACATTCAAACTGAAAAAATCACCACAACAGAAAATATATTGTTTACAAGACACGATACTCGGAAAAGTGTCTAAAAAAGAATTTTTCAATGTGTATTTTGAAGAAGAAAAATTTAATAAAAATACAGAAGGGAGATTACGAATACATATTCCCAAGAAGTATTTGGCTTTAAACGAGTCAATGCCGTTGATAGAAGAGAATGACACTATGAAGATTCATGAAAAAAACGTAATATATGATTTTGAAATGGATGAGTATTTATTAAAAACCCTAAGCGTTCAGGTAAATGCATTGTCTCCAAAGACAGAGATATTAATCATCGAATATTTTTCTGACGAATGTAAGCGGCATTCAGCGGATACAATATATTTCAGATTTTCATCACCAATAGAAAATTCAAGAATAATAGACAGTTTTTCACAGGATTTTGCCATAGAATCATATCCTAATCCAAATTCAGGCGAATTAAATATGAAGATGCAGGTTGCATATGGCAGTGAAATCAAATTAATGTTGTACGATTTAACAGGAAAGGAAATAATATTATATTCAGGGCATTTGCAGAAAGGAGCATATGAAGCAAGATTTGATATATCAAAGTTATCAAGCGGTTTTTATTCACTTGAAATGTTGATTAATAACAGATATAAAAGGTATGATAAGATATTATTGCAAAAATAGAGATATTAGTATATTTCATAAAACTCACAACTCAAAATAATGATGTGATACACAGAAAATTCATAATACAATAATTATTTTAACCTAAAAACTTTATTCCCGCAGAACTTAAAATTACGTGGGATTTATTTTTGCTAATCTCAATACTAAACAAGCTTGTATTGAGATTGTTGAAGAAAAGAATTGAATATAGAAAAGAATAGATGATAACGAGTTATCATCTATTTAAGACAAATAAGGCGAGATTAAATTAATAAATCGGCTACACTAAATGGGACTGACATGGCCTTGCCGTGAGAAAAAACTAAAGTGAGCTATGATACAATAGTACATGAATTACAATTATACGTGGGAAAATTGAAATATATTGAAATCAACTATTTCATAACTGAATTTTGGGTGGTTAAACCCAACAACAAATAAACATATTATTAACCATACTAATAACACCGGATAAACTGAAGTTTTTTAGAAAATTGTTTAATTTTCAGTAAATTGAGTTTATCTAAGTGTTAGCGCCAAGCCAAAC
>CAZIXJ010000732.1:0-1625 GCA_964542835.1 uncultured Hyphomicrobiales bacterium | reverse complement strand
ACGTGCTCCGGATCATTATGATCTGCCTCCTTTTGATCGGTGCTCGAAACCGTTCGCCCCGGCCCACATCGAAATCGGGATCGGTGTACCTGCCGTCCCCATGCGGGCGGGACGCCCGTGCTCCCGGAGGCCAAAAAAGACCCGAAAAACTGTCGATTAAATCAGTGCCGGCTTCTTGAACAATAGATTGAGTATGATCTGCCTGTTGGAGTCCGCTCGTTAATAGGCACTTATGGGCAGGCATGGCAGCTCAATCTGTATGGGTTATGCCGTTTTCTGATTAATCTTGAAAAGTTTTATCTGTTTTGATTCTTTCAGTTTTTCGTCTTCGGTAATCAGTATAAAGTCATTTTCCCATGCTGTCGCGGCAATGAAACGGTCAGCAGGGTCTTTATGCGGAAGTTCGATACATCTGCTTTTAATAGCGATGGAACTTGATAGCTGTACTTCTTTTACCGGACTGCATTTAAGAGCCTCATTTATCCACTCACTTGGTGAAGGCAGAAGCTCAATTCTTCCTTTCTCAGCCAAAATCAAAGTTTCCCATACCGTAATCGGAGATATGAACAGTTCATTGTCTTTATTTTCAAGAACCTTTACAATATTCTCGTCAAGTTTATCAGGCTCAAGGAGACTCCATAGCCATATATGTGTATCCAGCGGATATTTCATTCTGAAAGGACTTTCCAATTATCAGTATCTTCCGCGGGTGAAAGTATATCTCCTGTAATCCTGCCGGTATCCCTCATACATCCCAGCCATGACTTTTCTTCAGGAGTTGAAAGAGGGACAATTTTTACCAAAAATTTCCCTTTATCACTTATTATTATAGACTTATGGGAATTCATCACCGAATCGATAATACTGTAAATGTTCTTCTGAAAATTTGTAAGTTGTATTTCTTCCATCTGTTTTCCTTTTCTCAAACGGTATAACCAATTGGTCCCCCTCCTTTCGCTTCGCTACAGGGGGTGAACATGAAACTGAAGGTGTCCCCGGAAATCAATCAGTCCTAAATCTCTGAACGATCTCAGGCCATTCCATCGCAAATTGCTGAAATGTGGTTCCCCAGTGATCTTCTTCCATCTCATCATCGCTTAAATCTATGTCGGTCGTTACATCTATACGCGATGCATGGAGGCGATATGCATTGAAAAAATTCACCTCGGATCCAGTGAAAGGATATCCAGTCAATTTGTGATTGCGACTTGTCTGCCAATACTCAAGCATTAGACCAACTAACGCCGCGATGAGTTTTCCTACAAAGAACGCCACCACGGCCTGCCATCCGCCTAAAACAAAGCCAGTAATAATCACGACAATGAGGTAAATGCCATATCTCGATATGTAGCTGAAAAGAGTGCCGAGCCCAACCAACCCGGGCACGATATAAAGCCCAAAAGCATTGATCAGTTTACCTATAAGTTGGATAGCAGAGACAATCAGTGCAATTTGAAGTGGGGGTAGATGCAAGGCGAATGAGACCATACAAGCAATGAAGGCAAGCATTCCTGGTAGGCTTTCTATTCCTTCTGTAGTCTTTAGGATCCTGAACGGACTTACCTTTGGATTGGGGTGTCTAAAAAAGCCCTCTGACACCATATTTTGGTGCCCGGGAAATGGAC
>CAZIXJ010000731.1:0-1626 GCA_964542835.1 uncultured Hyphomicrobiales bacterium | reverse complement strand
CGGTATATGTCAACATAGTTGCGCCTTTTTTTGAAAAAATTATGCAACGTTTTCATTTTGCTTTTTGTGCTTTGTCATTGTTGTCAGACTGTTTGCATTCAGCGTAACAATATGTTCTTCCGGAAGCTGTTTCGCATGACGACTCCATCTAAGCGGATTTCTTGATTTTGCTTCCATCATAACTTTGTTTCTGTTTTGAACAATCGATGTATACTCTCCATTTCTCATCTGCCGTGGTGTTATATACTGTAATCCTGAATGCGCATGTCCGGTGTTATAGTTGTTAACAAACATTGCAAACCATTCTCGTGCTTCATCGATACTTGAAAAATTGCCGGGATATGACACATCATACTTTAGTGTCTTAAACCATGATTCAATAAACGGATTATCGTTACTCACCCGCGGACGCGAATAACTATTACTAATACCCAGACTATAAAAAAGGGCAAGCAGTGTTGTTCCTTTCATCGGATTGCCATTATCAGAATGTACCGAGACATCAGGATAACCGGTGTCTCGCAACGCTCCTTGAAACAACTCTTCCGCCAATGTTTCATCTTCTCGGTCATGGATGGACCATTTCACAATGCTTCGGTCCCAGATGTCGATTATCGTATATGCATAATAAAACATGCCGCGAATATTTGACATTAACCATGTGATGTCCCAACACCATACCTGATCTGGCCCGGTTGCCGTTTTCTCCGGCGGTTTGCTTTTGCCCTCTGCAGGCTTTGTATTTCCGCGGTGGTGCAACAGCCCATTTTTCTTCAAAATCCGGTAAAATGAGCTTATACTGGCTATATACACCCCTTTATCAAGCAATGAGGCATGTATTTTGTATGGATTACTGTCTTTATACTCCTTGGAACAGCATTTTTCTGTAATCTGCTCCTCTTCTTCTTGCGTTAATTTTCTGGGGTTACTTTTCTCTGCTCCCTTTCGCAAATCCTGACTATTACCGGACGCCCACCTCCGGTATGTGGATACTGATATCTCAAGTGCCTCACAGGCCTTCCACAAGCGGGCACCGTCTTGATGTGCCTCGGTAATTAACGTGACCGCCGTCTCTCTCAAATGTGAAGGAATCAATCGTCCTCGTTTTCCCCCCAGAGTGATTCCGCTTTTTTTTTAAGGGTATACAACGCTGCCATTTCTGAAAGAGCTTTCTCTTTCTTCCGCAGCTCTTTTTCGAGTTCTTTGTTTTTCTTCTCGAGTTCTTTGTTTCGTTGCTTTTCTTTTGCGTGATTATTCTCAACCATATCTCTCAGTTCCTGTTCATATTGGGTTATGTGCTCTGTATGCAGGCCTTTCTCTCGAAGCCAGTGCCCCATACTTTTTTCATCAATTGTTCTGGATTCAATGACCAGATTCAATTTCTCCCGGGGTGATCGTCCCCGGTTGTGTACCGTATTGCCACAGCCAAGAGTTCCTTCCTGTGCTTTAGTTATCCAGTTGCGCAATGTCTGTTCCGAAATACCTGCTTCGTCTGCAACATCTTTAATTCGTTGATTCGATGGTGGCAAGACCTTTTTGACATGTGATTCTTTAAATGCTAAACTGTACCTCATAATTGAAGCCCTCCGTATTTTTTGAAGCTTCAACTATACTGACATATAGGGT
>CAZIXJ010000730.1:0-1628 GCA_964542835.1 uncultured Hyphomicrobiales bacterium | reverse complement strand
TTCTACCTTTGCTGTCTATGTTTATTTGTGGTGGGAAATATAAAATATCCGTGCTTCAACGGCATATACTTAATGCCAAAAGATTCTCTTGCTATTAATCCATAATTATTTCCTCCTAAAGATATTCTTCCAAAAAGTTTCATTTTTTCCAATATTTCAAAAATGTAATATCTGAAATGTGCATTTATATTTTGCACAGATAAGTGTTTATGCACATCAAAGACTTCAATAACTTCTTTATTAATATATTTGAGATAAAATTGTTCTTTTTTATAAGATATTCCAACTGAGAAATTCTTACTCAATTGATTATAAAGAGAAATATCCACATTCTCCAATATTGAATTTTTATCAGCAAATACTTTTATCGAATTAAAGTAAAATGATGGAGAATGAGCAATTTCAAATGCGTAATTGTTCCAAAAATTGCCTTTAGATAATAGTAAATAAGGATTGATCAAAAATATTATCAATAATACTAAAACTCTGTTTAAGCTGTTTTTCATTTAAATAATCACAAATTTCAAAAAACTTTTTTTAAATTTCGGAATGAAATATGCTCTTTATGAAGATGTTTACTTTAAATTGGGATTAGAAACAAATCAATATTATTATAAAGCATTAGACGAGATAAAAATAAAAGGGAAATATAATTTAATATTTGGAGTAGGATTAAGCTTTTGAGCTTAAAAGTACTTATGTAATTAAGTAAAAGAACAGAGTAAAAAAAGTGAAAAAAAATGTCACTTTTTGGAATTTCAAAACGGTATATATATAGAGGGAAATTTGATTTGATAAAAAAACATTGATATATTTTGCTTTTTAATGTGTCTTAACAGATATAGATAAGGCAAATTTGAAAAAAGTTATTTTGGAACAATAAAATTTATTATTAATTTGTGAAAAAATATTAAAAAAAGGAGCAAAGATGCAACTAAAATACCCGCTGTGAGGGCTGAAGAAGCCCGAATGTAAGGATTCCCCTCTTCGTAGAGACGAGGCGGTGCCTCGTCTTTGTGGCAGATGTTCTTTGAAAAAAGCATGAATAGCCCCGTGCTTCAGCTCGGGGTGGTATTGGGCTAAAGCCCTGATATTTTTTTATGATTATAAACCCCGAGTTAAAACTCGGGGCAATTGATGTTCATTTCTCCCTTTGGCTGAACAAATTGATATTTTTTGCAAATAAAAAAAAACTGATATATTTTTGCATTTAATGTGTCTTAACAGATATGGATGTGGCAAATTTGGAAAAAGTTTTTTTGGAACAATAAAATCTATTATTAATTTGTAAAAAAATATTAAAAAAAGGAGCGAAAATGCAACTAAAATACCCGCTGTGAAGGGCGAAAAGTCCTGTAGAACGAGGAATTCCCCTCTTTGTAGAGACGAGGCGGTGCCTCGTCTGTGTGGCAGATGTTCTTTGAAAAAGCATGAATAGCCCCGTGCTTCAGCTCGGGTTGGTATTGGGCTAAAGCCCTGATATTTTTTTATGAATATAAACCCCGAGTTAAAACTCGGGGCAATTGATGTTCATTTCTCCCTTGAATCAGCCACAGGCTTATTCAAGTGAGGAAAAGGGAGTGGTCCCGATTCAATCGGGAACGAGGGATTTGAGAAAAAAAAATCCG
>CAZIXJ010000729.1:1382-1630 GCA_964542835.1 uncultured Hyphomicrobiales bacterium | reverse complement strand
CTCAATTTCAATACTTGATATTGATTTCTTAAGAATACTCTAATTAAAATCATTCAAATTTGTCTGCAGTCGTTGCAAACAGTGATGTTTTACTGCATATCAGAGATTTAGACTTTGTTAAGTTGGACTGATTGTCAGATGCTGTTTCAATCTTTAGACAGGACTAACACTCAATTTCCAAAAAAAACATTTTGTGAGATGAACTATATTTATTATTTTAATTTTTTTTAAAATGCAAATTAATTCAG
>CAZIXJ010000729.1:0-1372 GCA_964542835.1 uncultured Hyphomicrobiales bacterium | reverse complement strand
AAACGGCATTGTCAATAAGTGAATCAATCACTTTGTTTTTAAATGCGAAAGCAAAACAACTAAAAGAAAGCGGTGAGGCGGTAATTCATCTCGGCGGAGGCGAGCCAAAATCCAAATCTCCTGCGGAAACAGTAGAATATGCTGAAAAAATTCTTCAATCGAGAGAAGTTAGGTATTCTCCTTCAGGAGGATTGCCCGAACTTAAAGATGCTGTAATTGACTATACGAAAAAGTACTATCATTTTGAAGTGGAGCGTGGGAACATTATTATCTCTGCCGGTGCCAAACAGGCTCTGATGACTGCTTTGAAAGCAATTCTCAACGTAGGAGACGAAGTAATCGTGCCTGTGCCGTATTGGGTAAGTTATCCGGAAATGATAAAACTTTGTCAGGGGGTGCCGGTATTTGTTCATCCTCAAAATAATAATTATATACCTGACGTAAAAGCTATTGAAAATTCAGTAACTGATAAAACCAAAGCAATAATTATTAACAGTCCGAGCAATCCTACGGGTATTCTTTATCCTGAACAGCAAATCCGTGAGATAATTTCATTTTGTGAAGAATACAAAATTAATCTAATTATGGATGATATTTACCACAGATTAGTGTTTGACGGTGTAGAAGCTCCGTCCTGCTTTGATTTTGCACAAAATCCAGACGGAGATTCAAGGCTTATCGTAATTAACGGTATATCCAAAGTTTATGCTATGACAGGATACAGAATCGGCTGGGCTATTGCAAATAAAACTCTTATTAAAATAATGACAAACATTCAGGGGCATGAAACATCCGGAGCCTCTACTCTGTCTCAACACGCTGCTATTGGAGCTTTAAGGAGTGATCAATCATCTGTGAGCGAGCTTGTAAATACACTTGAAGAAAACAGAAATATCCTGATGACGGAACTTTCCAAGATAAAGGGGGTTATGACTCCAAAGCCTGACGGAACTTTTTATTGCTTTGCTGATTTTAGTGCATATACGGATGATGCTGTAAAGCTCGCCGAATATATACTTAATAAAGTAAAAGTAGTAGTGGTTCCCGGAAATCAGTTTGGAATGAAAACTCATATGAGGATTTCCACCTGCGGGGCAAAGGAAGACATCGTGGAAGGAATTAGAAGAATCCGCTGGGCACTTGATGACAGCGTTACTGAACCCATAAAAATCGGTAATAAAATTGTCGAAAAATAAATATTATAATATTATTAATACTGATGCAGCAATTATCGGAGGAGGTCCTGCCGGAGTTGCTGCTTCTTTGCAATTAAGAAAATTTAATATTAAGTCTCTTCTGATTGAAAAAAATAAGATTGGTGGATTACTGAGAAATGCATGGAAAATTGAAAATTATCCGGGATTTGAAAAGG
>CAZIXJ010000728.1:0-1635 GCA_964542835.1 uncultured Hyphomicrobiales bacterium | reverse complement strand
GGACAATACAATCCACGTTACAAAAGAGTTGAATTGCCTGTTATTACAGAAGACATATACAGCGAAATTGTGAAAAACGAGGAAACGCAAGTAAACATATTGGATGGATATGCTTATGATAAATATATACTTTACAGTGATGCTATTACCGATTATGAGAGGGATTTTGTGAAATATGACAGGATTTTAAAACTTGAAGACGTTATTAAAACAATAATAAATGAGATTGATGAAAGCTCACAAATAACAGTTGATTCAGATACTTTCGCAGTTTTTCAAAATTTAGATGAAAGATATAATAATGCTTTGTTTATAGGTGCATCCGATTTCATAACGAGTAACGAAGTTCAGAAGTCAGTAGGTCAAAGCACGTTAAATATTACATGGAAAAAGATGTATGATTATTTACGTGAATATCATCACATTTATTGGAAAATAAACAGTGATAACAAATTAATCCTTTACCATTACAGTGATATTAGCTTTTCAGTTGATTCAAATACAGATTTCGTAAACTTTAAAAGTGAAAATTTATCACCAATAACTTACAATGCAAATTTAAGCGAAATTTATAGCCAAATAAAACGAACCACGGCCGACCCAAGTAATGAGAGATACCCGGCAATAAGCGGGCAAGATATATTTTTCCCACGTATCACCGTGCCTTCCAGCCAAGAAAAAAACATTCTTGAAATTAGCTTTACAAACTTTTTCCACGGGGTTTTACAATCACAAGAACAACCGGGTGATTACCCTGGTGACAGCGTAGAAGATTATTTTGTAATATTAGAGCCAACCGTTGGAGACGGGTTTAATTCAACGGATAATATAATAACAAGCTTTAATAACGGGACTTATATTTTTGAAGATGGAAGCGTAACATTAATAAATGATTTTGATACATTTGTTTCAAGTGGAGTAAATATAACAGATGCAGATCATTCATTTAACCCATTGGGAGAATCTGCTGGATGGTCAAGTAATTCATTGAGTAATATTGATACAAGCGTGAGGGGAAAATATAAGCTATCATTTGATTTTACACCCATTAGCGCTGCAACTGTTATTCCCCCGAAAATAGCGTTATTTTGGAGTTTTATATTAACAAATTTAGCGACCGGTAATGATACTGTAAAATATGCACAAGTGCCTATTTATAATGAAACATCTGGATTAGGTACTACATCGATAAATGAAGTGTTAACAGCAAGTAAAATGAATGATATATTTAATTCAATTGAAAGTTTCTTAACTCAAGTCAATGAAGCTGAGAATGGAACTATATATCAGGTTACAATTGTACAAAATCCGTCTTTAGTGTTTTATTATAGTTTTTTCACGACTGATATACAATTCAAAATGGAAAATGTTCAAATAAGACCATTCTCAGATTATAAGATAATAAAAAGCACGGAGGGCGTTGACAATAAAGAATATGTAAACTATAAGGCTTCACTTGAAAGTATAGATTCATTCAATATTAATAAATTAGATTGGAGTGATGACAATATTAGGTTTTATGGGCAAACACCCCCGGCCGGAACGATTTCAGTTAAAAAATTTAATGAAGTTGAAATTGAAGCAAACTTGGATGCAATAACAGATTTAGACTTTGACAAAACATATAATACCGAT
>CAZIXJ010000727.1:0-1641 GCA_964542835.1 uncultured Hyphomicrobiales bacterium | reverse complement strand
CGCTTTTATGTTAAAAACCAAATAATTTTTTCAATTTAGGCAAAAAAATTTTTTCCTGTATCATTCAGGACTATTTCTTTTGCTTATGTTATCTATTTAATTATGATTTTCTAATAACTTTTTTACAGTCTTTTATTATCGTTAAATTATTATTAATCTACGAAAGTTGTTGTTTAATACTACAAAGTGCAGGGTGTAGTCTCAGAAAAAACAGTCTAATTTGTATTAGCTGTAGCGGAGTCGAAACATTACCCTGCTTTTTTTTAAATAAAGTTTATTAGAACCATTATTAAATCTTTTAACTTTTCATATTCTTATTCCATCATTTATCACATTTTTTGCTATTTTATTAAGGCTATGGTAAAAGCAAGAAAAAAAATCACCAAAATATTTTCTGCTTTTTCATCCTTAAAAAAGAACTCAAACCATAGCCGCTTGTTCTTTTTCTTTCTTTAACAAAGGTTTTCTTGTTATTTTGTATTTTTCATTGTTTAAAATCATTGTTCGTGTTATTTTTAATAACTTCTTTGATACGGTTATTATTGCCTTGCTTTTATTACTTTTAATGGATTTTGTTATGTATTGTAACCTTAATTTGTCGTCATAACGAATTGCTGTCCAGGCTGATTCTATAAATATTTTTCGTAACCGCTTATTATGCCGCTTACTCATCTTTCCATACCTTTGTTTATCTCCACTACTGTGCTCTGTAGGACATAAACCCACAAAACTTACTAATTTATCATCATTACTGAATCTTTGGTAGTCTATTATTTCTGTTATTATTGTCATAGCGCTGATTAAGGCTACACCCGGAATACTTGTTAATATCTCTACAGGCTTTGATATTCCGTCTTTTTTTGATAGCTTTGTTATCGCTTTTTGTATTTCAAGTAATTCCCCATGTAAAAACTCCAGTTGTCGAAGTAAACTATCCAATGATATTCGTCCTTCTGCTGTTTTGAAATTGATTTGCTTTAACCATGCTATAAATTTACGGGTCCAATGACTTTTGCTTCCTTTAAATTCCTCAGGATAACCAATACCAAAATATTTTAATTGAGCCTTGATTTTTTGTTTTACTCTTGTTTGATCTTTGACAAGTGATTCTCGTTGTCGCATCAAACTTCTGTATTCCTGCCATTCTCGGCTTGGTGCATATATACTCTTTAATAAACCTCCCTTCAGACTCATTGCTAATTTTATACTGTCTATTCTATCATTCTTACTGGTCTTGTCTTTGTGACTTGTAGGTACGTCTGCTGCATTTATTACAAAAACTTCTATGTTAGGGTACTTTTCAAGCTCTTCTTTAATCCAAAATCCAAAACAACCGGATTCATATGCTATCTTAAATCTTGAATCAGGGTATTTCTGATTTAGGTATTTTACAAACTTTGCAGCATCCGCTTCAAATGTTCGCTTTAAATCTTGTATTTTTTCTCCCATTATAGTTGCATACCAATTGTTAAGGTGGACATCTAAACCTACAAATATTTCTTTGTTAATCTCTTCTTTTTTCTGTATTTTTGTTTTCATGGCTTATCCTTTTAGTTTATTGATAATTTGTTAGTTTCAGTTCAAATTTAATAAATTATTTGGATAAGTCTTTTATATTTTTTTAAACATAACAGCTCAGCA
>CAZIXJ010000726.1:0-1642 GCA_964542835.1 uncultured Hyphomicrobiales bacterium | reverse complement strand
CAGGTGCTTTGTCAAACAGCACATATCTGAATTCTCCTGCTGCCGAATCATAATAATCGGGGTTTTCAGGGATACTTTCCATTTTTACGAAAAGCCCCTTTGCATCCATATACTTTTTTAATTTTTCTGCATAACGCTCTGCTTTTTGAGCAGATAAATTTTCAGAGTAAAGTGCATTTGCAGATTTTTCTGCATCATAAGTATCAGGTTGCAAATAAAAAAGATGAATTTGCACTGTATTATACGGAGTTTCTAAAGTTACCTCAGGCAATTCACTTTGAGAGGATAAATTCAAATATCCTGCACAAAAAATTGCAAAAACAATAATTATTTTGCTCAGAATTCTCATAATATTCATATATTTGTTTAACAACAATTTTAAAAATAAAAAATATATTTCAAATAAATTAGTTAATAAATATTATTTATTGCAATTTACAAAATAGTAAATATAAATGAAAGGTTTTATAATGGCACTTGATAAAGAAATAATAATTGAAACTGCAAAAAAATCAGACGAAAATATTGATATTTATGAGTTTAGAGAGCAACTTTCTATTATTACCTCTGCAGAAAAAGTAGTGGATGTCTGCAAAAATCTCAAAGAATCCGATGATACAAGTTTTGATATGCTTGTAGATACTACTGCCATTGACTGGTTTGACAAGAAAAAGCCAAGATATGAAGTAGTTTATTTTCTTTATTCCAACAAGTACAAGGCACGTGTAAGAGTAAAAATACCTTTGGATGCAAAAAATCTACATATGCCTACTCTTACGGAAATATGGGAAAGTGCCAACTGGTACGAAAGGGAAACTTATGATATGTATGGTATCATCTTTGATAATCATCCCGATTTGAGAAGATTCTATATGCCTGAAGACTATGAAGACCCTGAAACAGGAGAGCCTATCTATCCGCTCAGAAAGGATTTTCCTCTTATGGGAATTCCTGATTCTTTGCCATTACCACAATATCCTGAAAAATATGGAGAATTGAAATAGCGGATTTGAAAAAGATAACAAGCAAAATATCTTATTTTTTCTAAAACTTCAGTTAATATTCGACTGAAGTTTTTTTATAATATTAAAAAAAATGTTTTATTATTTTTTCACAACTGAATTTATTTATATTTTTACAAAATATTTTTGAACATTTTATGCGGAGTTTTTTTATGAAGTATTTATTATCTATTACACTTGCAATTATTTTTCTAACTCTTTACGGGTGTGAACAAAATCAAATGAAAGTAGAAACAGAAGAAAAATCAGCAATTACAGAATCTCAGGTTGACCAGGTTACAGATGCACTAATTAAAGAGCATGGAAGCAGTAATGCAGAAGCTATCCAACTCGGGGTATCCCAGACTGCTATGCTTTGGAACAGCAAAGACGGCAGTTTCGAAGATTTTAAAGATTTTTGTATGAAATATTACACTGAAGACCCTGCTGAAAAAGAAAAGCTCTTCAATACTTTTTCAAGAAGTCAGGAAATCCTTTCGGGATATTTTAACAGAATGATTTTCGACCTTACTGTACCTCTGCACGAAAATATAGGTGAGATGAACGAACTTGACTTTATGTATGCTCACGCTGAAGCTGTGCACCTACGAGCCGACCGGCGCGATCATCGCCGCCATGAC
>CAZIXJ010000725.1:0-1651 GCA_964542835.1 uncultured Hyphomicrobiales bacterium | reverse complement strand
GATAAAGTAATCATTGTAACCGGCGGTTCGCTGGGTATTGGAAAGGCAAGCTGCGAAATTCTTGCAAAAGAAGGTGCAAAAGTAGCGCTTACGGATATTAAGGATGAGGAAGGTGAGCTGAATATAAATTTAACGGATAATGAATTTTTTAATTCAAGTGATACATTAATCATTTTGAATTTTGATATTTATCTCGGAAATTCTACTTCAAGCAATCTTATTTTTTCCAATCCTGTTTTCGGAGACAATAACTGTCCGAAAATTATGGATATACAGGTGAATAACGGAAATGTAATGCTGGATTCCATCTGTGGATTAGAGTATAAGGCATTACCTTTTTCAGATGAAAGTCTTTCATTTGATTTTATTAACACCGGCAGAAATACGGGAAAAGTTAATTTTTCAATACCTTACAAAGCCGGAGTAGTAATCGAATCTTACGATATATTCGGGAATAAAATATTCAGCAGGGATTATGGCGAAATACAACACGGACTTTATGAAGATTATATTGAACTGAATGATGTACCGGAAGGAGTATATTTCATAAGATTTATTTTCGATAATTATGTTACTGACAAAAAAATAATGATTGGGATGTAATGAAGTCTTTGATAAAATATTTCATTTTAATTGTAATTTTCTCAGGAAATTTACTAAGTCAGGGATTTGACTGGCAATACGATATGAGAATGCCTTTTAAGTATCCCGATTTATTTATTTCTTTATCAGCCGATTATGGCTTAACAAGTCATTCAGGTGATTTTGGTTTTTTAGAAAATGAAATTAAATGCTGTAATTTTGATTCGGGAACCGGAAATAATATTACAATTAATATTGGAGCAGAATACTGGTACAACGGCAGGAATACAATATTTGCAGATGCCGGATACAGTAATATTTCGGGAGATTTTTCAAGTCGGTCATCCGTACCGAGAACTGAAGATTACAATCTTATTACGGAATACAGGTATAATAGTGATTTGAGTTTTATAAATTTGAATATTGGCAGCAGGCACAGAATACGAAACAGCAATTTTTTTGCAGGAGCAGCAATCAATTCTGCAATTTTATTCAGTAAAAATCACAATTTCAGTGAAGTTAAAATTTCACCGGTGACCGACCCATTCAGGGACAGGACAATATCAGAAGGGGAAATAAAAAATCTCAATAATTTGTTTTTAAATGCATCAGTTTTGATTGGTTATGATATAAATGCAGGTAAAAGCAGATATTTGTCAGTTTATATCAAATTCAACCAACAGTTAAACAGTTTTGTAGATAATGAAAAATGGTATCACAGGTCATTAATTACCGGCATTAAATTTAACAGGGGCATTTTTATTAATAAATAAGTTATTACTAATTTGCCTTCTGACAGGCAACCAAATGCGATTATCAGGATGTTCACTTTCTGTTTTTTTTTGGAGTTTCCTTTTATTCATATATCTGATGTTTTTAAAAAATCATACGCTATCATATAATTGTTCATTTTGCCAATAAACAAAACCTTTTGCATCAGCACTATCAACAAATTTATCATATTCAACAAATAATACAGATAAAGCCAATGTATCTTTTTCATTGTAATAACTTCTTATACCAAGTTGCGTTCTAAAGAGTAAAGTTAAGATAAGGAAAAAATGTCATT
>CAZIXJ010000724.1:0-1652 GCA_964542835.1 uncultured Hyphomicrobiales bacterium | reverse complement strand
GAAAACATAGCCGTAATCGGGTATGTTTTGGCAAAGTCTTACTGTAACAGATTGCACTCTTCCGGCGGAAAGCCCTCTTTGTACTTTTTTCCATAGTACCGGAGAAAGCTCATAGCCTACGAGCCTGTCAAGCACTCTTCTGGCCTGCTGAGCATCTACGAGATTATTATCAATTTTTCTCGGCTTTTTTATTGCATTTAAAATAGCATCTTTTGTTATTTCGTGAAATACTATTCTTTTGGTTTTTAGTTCGTCCAGCTTCAATGCTTCATAAAGATGCCATGCTATAGCCTCTCCCTCGCGGTCTTCATCCGTTGCGAGCCATACAGTTTCAGCCTCTTTGGCAAGTTTTTTTAATTCATTTACGGTTTTCTTTTTATCAGGATTTATTTCATAATTGGGTATAAATCCTTTTTCAATATCAATTGACATTCCTTTTTTGGGTAAGTCCCTTATATGTCCGATACTTGATTTTACAGTATAATCACTTCCGAGAAATTTCTCAATAGTGCTAGCCTTTGCAGGCGACTCTACAATAACTAAAGATTTGCCGTTTTTATTTTGTTTACTCATATAATGCTATTAATTGTTTTTTTAGAAATAAAATTTTCCAAAACTACGAAAATAAATTTAAAGAATTGCATTTTTCAGATTTTTTATAATTTATATATTCAATTATCTTTTATTTTATCCATCATTAAAAACCGGAGATAATATGGCTTTACTCGTAGGGGACAAAGCTCCCGACTTCAAAGGAATGGCACTTGTAAGCGGCAACGCATCAAAACTTACGCCTGCAAATGCATTTCAGGAAATTTCGCTTGAAGATTACAAAGGCAAGTGGCTTGTATTCTTTTTCTATCCTCTTGATTTTACTTTCGTATGTCCTACTGAATTAAAAGAATTCGGAAAACATTATGACAAATTTAAAGAATTAAATTGTGAAATACTTACGGCTTCTACTGACAGCCAGTTTTCTCATCTGGCATGGAGAAATCAGGATCCCGGATTAAAGGAACTTCCTTATCCAATGCTTTCCGACTTCACAGGAAAAATAGCAAAAAGCTATGAAGTGCTTAAAGAAGCTACCGGATATGCTCTGAGAGGGCTTTATATTATTGACCCTGAAGGCAATATTCAATATTCGGTAATTCATCCTGAGCAAGCCGGAAGAAACGTAAACGAAGTGCTGAGAGTACTTCAGGCTCTTCAGATTGGTGAAAACACACCTTGCGGCTGGGAACCCGGCGATGATACCCTGTAATTCAAAATAATTATTTGAAAATTAAAGCTCCGGTATTTATCGGAGCTTTTTTTTCGAAATAATTGCATATTTTTTTAATAATTGCATTAAAATAAAATAGTTTTAATTAGACTAATTAGAGCATCCATAAAAAGTCTGTTTTGCATATTGAAGGAGCAATGAATCGTCTTGTCCTCCTTGCCCCGATTAATCGGGATGTAAACAGAGGAGGTGTCCGCATACTTCTTTCTTGGTTATTGAGCGTAGCCGAAATACAGCAAACGGGACGGAGGAGGACGATACGGTAGAGACAAGGCATACCTTGTCTCATATGTCCACCCCCTTTATACTAACTTGCTTTCAAACATACAAGATAAAATATCTGATTCCCACCTGTGCCGATTTTATC
>CAZIXJ010000723.1:0-1653 GCA_964542835.1 uncultured Hyphomicrobiales bacterium | reverse complement strand
GCTACAATTAAAACATATTTAGATTCTCCTTAAAAAGCAATAAGTCTATAATTATCAACAATATAAGCAAGATTTCATTTGTATAAATGCAAGGAAAATGCAATATTTGTAGATAAAAATCAAAAAAAATTGAAGAGTTCCTTTATCCCCTACACGAAAATTCGACGTGAATAATCGCCTGGTAAAAATAAGCAAAGTTTGCCGGAAAATCATTGCATATTAAAATTATAGGTTTTGTAACTTTTTTTACTACTATTGTGTCTGCTATATTAGTTAGTTTTTTATTTACAAAAAATTGGATATTGCTATGAAAAAATCGTTCTACTCATTTTTAATTTACTCATTTCTATTCGGATGGGCATTGGCTTCGGCAGAACCTTTTGAAAGAACTCTACTTTTTGATGAGGAAAAGACATTCATAATCAATGACAGTACTGTTTCTTATTATCTTGATGAAACATTATGCTTTGCTGATTTGAACAGCGGAGATGTTACCGAAAGAATAAATCTAAATAAAAAAAATAAATATGCTCAGCATATTGCTGTTAATTCGGAAACCAATGATATTTATATCATTTTAAAAGATAATTATTCTGGTGGAAAAGATTCACTCTTTATTTATTCAGGAAGCGATTATTCTCTGAAGAATTCTTATTTTATTGTTGATTTATATTCAAATAATCTGTTTAATAATGATTTTTCAAAATTTATTACTTATGATGAATTCTTATTCAAAGTTTATGATTTGCAGGACATTAAATATCCACAAATTCTCACTTATGAAGCTGATGAAATAATTGCAACAAGATTTGAAGATAGATTTAGAGTTTACTTAAAACAAAATGAAACCATTAATATAATTGAAACTGACAAAAGTGAAATTATAAATAGTATTCAGGTAGATTCTGAATTCAATTTAGAATGGATTTCCTCTGATAACAAGAGAATTATTTTTACAAAAAATAAACAGGTCGGAGCTTTAAATATTGAAACCGAAGAGATAGAATACAGTTTTGAATTTGCTGAAAATCAATTCCCTTTTAATGCTGTTGAAACAATAGACGGTAAACATATTATTGTGAGTTATGAAGAAAAAGATAATAAAATACTTAATAAGTATAATATTTATAATACAGACAGCCAAGAAAAAATTACTGAATCTCTGTTTCATATAGAGCCTTCAATTTCTGATAATTCGTTTTATATAAATAATGATTTATCAAGAATTTTATATGATTTTGGAGTAATTGTCAGCTCTTCCGGTATGCCACTTATGCAAATCAATAGTTTGATTTATGATATTGAAAATGACCAACCTATCAGTATGTTGCCGGAAGGAGCAGTTGCTGAAGTTAACAACTATGGATTTAGTAAAGACGATACTTATTTCTTTATGTCGGGAATACCTTCAGAATCCAACAATTATCAAACTACAACAGTAATATGGGATATAGAAGAGAAGTTCGTTTTTGACAGGATATTCTCTGAATATTTAGAACCGATGTTCTTTTCTCAAAATAATAAGTATTTGTATTTTAGCAATCGTGAGGACGAATCTATAGAAGTTTATAATTTAGAGGGTAAAGTCTTTTCAGATTCATTTGATATTCCTGAACCTGAAGAATGGGAATTTTACGGAATAGATAATCAATT
>CAZIXJ010000722.1:0-1658 GCA_964542835.1 uncultured Hyphomicrobiales bacterium | reverse complement strand
TTAAGAATAAAAAAATAGCTGATTAATTTTTAATTCAGGATAAAGAAAAAAATCCCCACAGAATTTTTATGTTCTGCGGGAATAAACAATAATTTATAGTCCTCACTTCCTCACCATCACCTTAATAGTCTGCTCTCTATCGCCATTGCTGATTTGGATTAGATAGACGCCATCGGGGACGTTGCTGCAGTTCCAGATTAATCTCCCTTTGTAAATTGTTTCTTTTTCAAGAGTAATATCTTCTTTTCTTCCTACTTCCACTCCGTTTATATTATAAACTTTGATATCTTTTTCTGATAAGTTTATGTTTTTATCCCAATACAGCATACTTCTTACTTCAGTCTTTGCAGGATTAGGACTTGGCAATGTATAGTAAAACATATTGACTGTTTCGGTTTCTTCTACTCCGGTTATATTAAAATCTGCCAAATTACCTTTATAAATTCCTTTGTTTGTTGCTAAATATATTGTATTATTAAGTATTAAAATATCATCGTAAGTAGAAGTAGTCGGATAATTTAATCCATCGTTATATTTTTGCCACATTTTGCCCTTATCAGTCGAGATAAAAACTCCTTTATAGTTCACACCAGCTATAATATTATTTCCGTAATTACATATACTTCCAATTTCAGTCTCTTCATCGGTAATTCGAATTTCTTCCCGATTAGACAAGTTTATGTCATATATTACAAATTCTTTTTTTGTTGCAACATATATGTCGGAATCAATTATGAAAAAAAGTTCAATACTAAATCCATCAGTATTAATTTCATTAGTGATTTTTTTCCAATCTGAAATATTCTTGTTTTTGATATATACGGATTTATCTGAATTATTGAAAGCGTACAAATCGTCATTAATTTTGAAAAACAGGCTAAATCTGTAATTATTGAGAATATCCCAGTTTTTTCCATTATTTGTGGAATAAAAAGCATTGTTATTTGTACCAATTAAAAGAGTATCTTTATAACTTGTAATATCTTTGATTAAAGCAGATGATAATTCTGATACTCCCTGATATTTATCAAAAGTCTGACCATTATCAATTGATATAAAAATTCCATTATAAGTGCCTCCGATTATTATGTTATCTTTTGCAAAAATCTGACTAAAAAATTCAGTCTTAAATGTAAAGTCACTATTAATTATTTCCCAGTTTTCTCCATAATTTTTTGTTTGGTACATACCATTTGTAGATGAAGCCGTGTAAATTGTATTGTTATCTGCAAATAGGTCTTTATGTGGAATCTTAATTGTATTCATGACCTCTGCATCCCAGCTTTTTCCATAATCAGTACTGCTAAACATCCCATTAGAAGACCCTGCATATGCAACATCATTTATTAAATTAATACTTAGAGGACTGTTAAATTCCACTTGATCAAAGTTTGTTCCATTGTCATATGAATAAAACACCCCTCCATCTTTCGAAGCCACAATGACAGTATCGCCTTTTACGGAGCAATCCTCAATGGTAAAAGATGATATTGCATTTCTCCAAGAATCACCATCATCATAAGATATAAATAATCCGTCAAACTCTGTGCCGATAATAATTTTATCATCTGATACATACATTACATTATACGGAACAAAACTTAATTCAATATATTCTGCATTATTTTTTTTGTAATTATATTTAATTAAAATTTCAG
>CAZIXJ010000721.1:0-1659 GCA_964542835.1 uncultured Hyphomicrobiales bacterium | reverse complement strand
AGAGTTCGAAAACGCAGACGGTTATCAATCTGGTGGACTGGACGGTTGCTGAGGATCCCGGCCCGGCGATGTGGGTCATGGCCGCAAGTGATGAGGCTGAGCAGTTTGTTCGCAACCGTCTCAAGCCGTCGATACTTGCATGCCGGCCGGCGAAGGAGGCACTTGCGAGCGAGCGATACGCGATTAAGAATGACGAGATTAATTTCCAGGCCATGACCCTCTACATCACCGGGGCCGGATCGCCGTCGAAATTGCAGTCAAAGCCGATTCGCTGGCTCTTTCTCGATGAGATTCGCAACTATCCGCCCGGCGCGCTTGATACGGTTCTCAAGCGAACCCGCGCATTCTGGAACACCCGGCGACTCAAGATATCGACTCCGGACACGACCAATGACGAGGTCGATCGCGAATACAAAAAGGGGAACCAGAAAAAATGGTATGTTAAGTGCCCGGAATGCGAACACTTTCAGGAGCTTAAATTTTCGCAGCTCAAATGGGAAAAGAACGATGAGACCCACCCCGAAGGGCGATGGCATTTTGATAGGATGGCTGAGACTATCCGCTGGGAATGCGAATCCTGCGGAAAGCAATTCAAGGATGAGCCGTGGATCCGCAAACATTTCGGACGGGAGGGGAAATTTATTGAGCACAATCCGAATGCGCCCCGGCATATTCGTTCATACCATTGGAACGCACTCCTGCCGCATTGGGTGAGCTGGCGCAGCATCGTTGAGGAGTTCCTGCACGCTCAGGAGGCGCTTAGAACCGGCGACATTGAGCCGATGAAAACCTTTATCAATGAGACAATCGGGGAACCGTGGGAGGATCGTATGGGAGAAATTGACGACTTTGATTTTCTGGAATTCCGGAAAGCAGACTACGAATTCAATGAAGCGTGGGCTGAGGAAAAGGTGCGCTTCATGGCTGCCGACCGGCAGGAGAAGGGCGGGGAACATTACTGGTACGCCATCCGCGCATTTGGCGCTTACGGCAAGAGCCGATTAGTCACCTACGGGCGATGCTCAACAAAGGAGCAGCTTGAGGAAATCCGGCGTGAACACAAGGTCCGAATCGCCAACGCCATGATCGATACAGGGTTTAAGGCATCGGAATTGTATCGCTTCTGCGCTCAAGTTGGATGGAAGGCGCTCAAGGGCGACGATGCCCAATACTTCCCGCATCACGACAAGCGTCAGAAAAAGGCGATTCGCCGAATGTGGAACAAGACGATGGTCGACCCGTCTTTTGGACAGCGCAGAGGTGGAAAGATGATTCCGCTCTTTCGCTGGTCGAATCCAATGGCTAAGGATACCCTGGCCGAATTCATGCAGGGCCTCGTCGGTGAATGGACCATTCCCCGGCTTGTCGGGACTGAATACCTCAAGCAGCTCACCGCTGAAAAGCGCAAGGAGAAGGAAAACAGCAAAGGGCAACTGATTTATGAGTGGCACCGAATCCGCCGCGATAACCACCTTTTTGACTGCGAGCTCATGATCCTCGTCGCGGCAATTATCAGCAAGCATCTAGTGCGCGACAAAACAGAATAGAGGGTCCGAAAGTTGACGAAGCCATTTCCTAAATGGCTACCAGCCCGACTCTTCTTCGTGCCTTCATTCGTGCCGCCGTTCTCCAATCCCAGGAGCTCGGTGGCGATTCGAC
>CAZIXJ010000720.1:0-1659 GCA_964542835.1 uncultured Hyphomicrobiales bacterium | reverse complement strand
CGATTAATCCAATTTATAAATAACAGGCAAACATCTTTGCCTGATACCAAAGTCCGATTTGGTGATCCGACTTTCATGAAAGTTTTACTTTTATTGTTTGTTCGAATCTGAGTACAGTCTGATATCATTTGTAAATAGTCAGAAAAATTTATAATTTTTTATGGTTAAACAATCTATTAATCCAGTTTATAAATAACAGGCAAACATCTTTATTAGTATTGAGATAAGTCTTTTTTATTGCAAGTCCCATAGGAGTTCCCGGTGATTTCTGCCATGCAAGCCATGTATGAATACGAGCTTTTGAATGATGAATCTGTTTGTATTTATTTACATTATCATTTTCTATTACTTCCAAAGATTGGTCAACATAGTTTATAAGTATATCATCATTTGGAATTAATTCTGCAACAAAGTCTTCAAGCATTCCTTTTTCATTATTATCAGGCATTATCCAGATACCAATTTTTGGTAATTTTGTATGTTCTATTATCGCACCATTTTTTTGAGGCTTGGCAGGAATTTCATATCCATTTTTGATGAATATATTTTTTAGCTTATCCCATTTAGAATTTATATTCTCATCAGCATCTACAACAATTCCAATAGTTTGATAATCAGTTTTCAAATAAATCGGAAGACTTATATAAAGATTATCCCCCTCTTTATTCTCCACTTCAAAAGTTTTTTCAATGTCATGTTTGTTAACAATCTGTCCGAAAATATGCTCGTCATTTTTTCCTTCAACTAATAAAATTTGCTCCATATTCTATCTTAAATTTATATTTTGTTTTGCTGCTTCTGTAATTTCATCTTTAGAAAAATTGTATGCGGTAATATCATCATCATTTCTGTCCAATCGGTATAGACTGCCATCGTATTTTTCATTTCCTTCTAAAACTTTTGCGAATGAATAAATGCTGTCATTGCTGTGAGTAGTGGCAATTACCTGAATATCCAATTTTGTGGAAAGCATAAATATGATTTCCCAAAGCTCTTTCTGAACCGAATAATGCAAGCCATTTTCAAATTCATCAATCAATAATATTCCCTTTTCCGAATTGACCAATGCAAGTATTATAGTAAGAATCCTGTTGATACCATCACCCATAGATTTTAATGGATATAGACTTTTAGTATGGCTCAATTTAACAATAGGATATCTGGAGTTTATTCCTTTATCTTCACCAACAAATGACAACCTATTTATATTTGGTTCAATAATCTTTAATGCATCAATTACCATTTCTTCTTTTTCAGTAAGTGTGATTTTATCCCATAATCCTGCATTATCATTAATATCATTACCTGCAGAATCAATAAAATGAATGTGAGGAAAATAATTTATATTTATTCTTCTCATGTGCATGCTTGCAGCTAATTCAAATAAATAATTTGTCTTGTCTGTAAGAATATTTAAACCGTATTGAATTTCATTTTCAGGTACTTCGACACTGTCAAGAGTATCATCAATGTATTTTCTTACTTTACGGCTTCCTAATTCATTTTTTTCAGTTTCTTCATCTACAAACTTTACAAACCTTATAGAAATACTATCTTTATTTGAACTAATAGTTATATTATTTGTTTTTGAAAAACCAATTTCTCTGTTTTTAAACAAAGAAGATAACTGACCGATGAAGGGAACTAGTAACCCGGATT
>CAZIXJ010000719.1:0-1659 GCA_964542835.1 uncultured Hyphomicrobiales bacterium | reverse complement strand
TATTTATTACTATCAAATATTTAAAAAATTTGGTTTAAAGTTAAGAAATCGCATTATATGGCATTTCGGTCACGGACTTCATGCTTCAAATCGATTTTCAGGAAGGTATGAAACAATATTATGGTTTACAAAATCTGATGATTATATATTTAATTTAGATGATGTACGAATACCTTCAAAGTATCCAGGCAAGAGACATTACAAGGGTCCAAAGAAAGGTAAACTGTCAGGTAATCCTAAAGGAAAAAATCCTTCCGATATTTGGGAAATAGTAGTAAAAGATTGGAATAATGAATTGTGGAATATTCCTAATGTGAAGGCCAATCATCCAGAAAAAACTAGTCATCCTTGTCAATATCCAGTTGAATTAGTTGAGCGCTGTGTATTGGCTTTGACTAATAAAAACAGTTGGATTCTCGACCCATTTGCAGGTGTCGGCAGTGCAATAATAGCAGCAGTTAAAAATGATAGAAACGCAATTGGTATTGATAAGGAAAAAGATTATTGTGATATTGCAAGAGATAGATTATATCAATATAATGAAGGTCTGCTAAAATTGAGGCCAATGAATAAACCAATTCATAAACCTTCAAAAAACTCAAAATTAACACAAATTCCCGAAGAATGGGAAAATCAACTGAATTTTAAGGTTAAAAAACAATGAAAATTTCTCAAAAATATTCACATTTAAATGGTGAAGAATATCTTATTGTACATCATAAAAACCTTTATTCTTAGATAAAAGAAGTCATAGCCTCAATAGATGCAGAGTCATTTATGACAAAAATTAGCAAAGAAAAAACGAAAAAAGGAAATCATCTTTATAGTCCAATCGCATTAAATAAGGAATTTGAGAAAAAATTTCAAAATAAAAATTGGCATGAATCAAGATATTCATATTACATAACTCTTAACAGATCATTAATGGAAAAAAGTATTCAAATGAGTTCGAAAGAACAAAAAAAATTTTTACTTGAAAGTGGAGAGAAAAATCCCATTTTTAGTTATAACCAGACTGATTTTGTAAAGAATAAGATAGCTGTTGAAGTCCAATTTGGAAAATATTCATTTGTAGCATATGACCTATTTGTAAAGCATATGTTATTCTATTCAGGTGGTGTTATCAATTTAGGAATTGAAATATTGCCAACAAAAATTATGCAATCGAATATGTCAAGTGGTGTCGCTTATTTTGAGGGCGAAGTTTATAATGTAATGAGGCAAGGTAGAAATAGCCCACCAGTTCCTTTATTGATTTTAGGCATTGAAGATTAGGGCTATATTATTTATTACAATTCTCAAAAACAACATCCCCGGGAATTAATTCGACATCACCGTTTTCAATCTCCTGAATTCGTCTTTCGACTTCTTTACTCCAGGCTTTATTGATTTCCTGCTGGGCTGGAAGATTTTCACTGATTAACAATTTATCGATCAATTCCATTCGATCTTCCACAGGGAGCTCAAGTGCCTGTTCATATATTTTTTCTAAAGTAGTTGTCATTGAACGCCTCTTATTTTTTAACAATTTATAAAAATGGAGCATAGGTCGCAATTGATTTTAAATTCTGACATTTTTAATACATCGGGGATTCCAATCAGCAAAAACCTCCGGGGATTGGTGCTATTCCCACGATCGCAACCTTGGAATTAATAAAT
>CAZIXJ010000718.1:0-1664 GCA_964542835.1 uncultured Hyphomicrobiales bacterium | reverse complement strand
ATCGGCACAGGTGGGAATCAGATATTTTATCTTGTATGTTTGAAAGCAACTTAGTTTCAGTAAAAAGATTCTCCTTAAAAACACGTAAATTGTATAAAAATGAACAATTATACGTTTTTTAATGCTATAAGTGCAAAGGTTTAAAAAATTTTCTCAAATAAATTCTGCATTTAATAAATCCCCCGATTTGCTAACGCAAATCACCCTCTTTTTGAAAAATGGGAGAAAATAATGAGGAGAAGCCGGAGACCTTTCCTCCTTTCTTGAAAGCTCCGATAAATCGGAATGCAAGCAGAGGTGGCTTGCCTGACACTGAGCGTTGTCGAAGTGTGGCAAGACGGAGGATTAATTGACATTGGATTAATTAGATTCTCTCTCAATATACAAAACATGCTTTTTAAGCATGCTCTAAATAAAGAGCATGAAAAACATTTAATTTTGAATGTAGAACTTAATATTATCCTTTATTTATCATTTCCGTTTATTGATAGAAATCAGAGTATTAAAGCATACACAAGTATTATTTTTCCTGCAAAAAAATAATTCTTTATTTATCTAATTATTTTGATTATAATTGATTAATTAGATTTTTTAAAAAAGAAAAAAGGATTCGTTTTATGAAAAAATTATTTACTTCAATAATACTTCTGATTACTTCATTGAGTATTACATATGAAGCAACGGCTTCAGAATTTGATTTTGGAGCTGATATTATGAACAGATACGTCTGGCGAGGCAGAGATTATGGAAATTCACCGAATATTCAGCCCTACATCGAATACAATATTGGGGGGTTCACAGTTGGCACATGGGGAGCTTTCAGCATAGATACAGATGTTTATCAGGAGCTCGATTTGTATGTCAATTACAATGTAGCCGATTTTTTCACTATCGGTATTACTGATTATTATTTCCCGATGTATCAAAGCAGCAATCCCGCTTTTAAAATTAATTATTTCGATTATGATTCTGAAACTACGGGGCATATTATAGAGGGCAATCTCAAATTCGGAAGTTGGGAAAAATTTCCTGTATCCATCCAAGCTCATGTGGCTTTCTATGGTGATGATCAAAACCTTGACGGAGATCAACTCTATTCCGCCTATTTTGAACTTGGATATTCAGGAAGTCTTAAAAAAACGGATTATGTAATCTATTTGGGGCTTACTCCTGAAAAGGGCTTATATGGAGATAGTTTCGGAGTAGTGAATCTCGGGATTAATCTGATGAAAGACTTAAAGATTTCAGAGTCATTCTCATTACCGGTTGTATCCGGCTTGATTTTTAATCCACAGGATGAAAATGTATTTTTACTTTTTGGATTATCTCTTTAGATAATCCAACTTGCTGAAACCAAATTGTATGGAAAGGTAGAAGTATTTTTTTGCCTTTATACAAACAATCACAATACGAAACTGTTATGAAAACAAAGAACCATATTATAATGAGTATTTTTTTTAATTTATGAACTAATTTGTAAACGATAATATTTTAATTTACAAAATTCTGCTTTTTATTGAAAATGTTTTTTATGCGAAGAATTCATGACTTTCTTCTTCTATAAGTCCGTAGAGAGAAAATACATCAAAAGCAATCAGCAAATCAATATCACTATTAGACGAGAAGCTCTCGTTAAGAACAGAACCAAAAGCGTACATTCTCTT
>CAZIXJ010000717.1:0-1664 GCA_964542835.1 uncultured Hyphomicrobiales bacterium | reverse complement strand
GGGTGCCGGGCCATCGTGACCTGCCGGGTCCTCTCTTATCGTCAGAAAAACGCCGGCTGGCGGCTTTCGGATTTCGAAGACACCGAGCTGGCCCCCCTCGATGCCGACCGGATCGACCGTTTCATCGGATACTGGTACGGGGACCTCAAGCGGAAGGGGGAGCTTTCCGGCGAGGACGCGGAATCTCTGGACCGGCGGCTGCGACGGGCGGTCCGGCGGAAAGACCTCAAGCGGCTGGCGCCCAATCCGCTGTTGCTGACCGTCATGGCGGTGGTCCACACCCACAAGGGGCGCCTGCCCGAAAACCGGGCCAGGCTCTACGAGGAAGCGGTGGACGTCCTTCTCTGGCGATGGGAGCGAGGAAAAGTCACCGGGACCGAAGAAGTTCGGACGCTGGACCTCCTGCTACAGGACGTCAACTGCGCCGAGGCCGACCTCAAGCGGACCCTGGGCGAGCTGGCCTTCGGGGTCCACGGCCGGGCCGGAGACGGGGATGAGCTGGCTGACATTCCCGAGTACGATCTCCAGGAGGCATTAAAAGCCCTCCACCCGACCGGGAGCCGGGACTGGGCCCACGAGGTCATCGGCGCCATGAAGCTCCGGGCGGGCATTCTCCTGGAGCGGGACCGGGGCCTCTACACCTTTCCCCACCGGACCTTTCAGGAATACCTGGCCGCCGCCTATCTGGCCGTCCAGGGGGATTTCGTGGAACAGGCGGTGGACCTCACCCGGGCGGGACATTTCTGGCGGGAAGTCATTTTGCTGGCCGTCGGTTATCTGATCTTCTCCCATTCGGACCATTACCGGCCCCTGGCCCTGGCCGGCGGGCTTTGCCCGGATTCCGCCCCGGACACGGAGACCGGTTGGCGGCGTGTCTGGCTGGCCGGGGAGGTGATCGGGGAGATGGGGGTGGGCCGGGCGGAAAAAGCCGCCGGCGGACCGAGGGTCGTCAAAACCATCCGGGACATGCTCAAGGGGCTGGTGGAAGCGGGCGCGCTCACACCGACCGAGCGGGTCGCGGCCGGCAATACCCTGGCCGAGATCGGGGACCCCCGCTTCGATTCGAAATGCTGGTATCTTCCCGTTGATTCCATGCGGGGATTCAAAAAAATCAAGACCGGAACCTTCCGGATGGGGAGCGATAAAAAACATGACCCGGATACCTACGGAGGTGAAACGCCCCGGCATCAGGTAACGCTGCCCGACTACCTGATCGCCCGGTATCCCGTCACCGTCGCCCAGTTCAGGGCCTTTGTGGAAAACAGCGGTTATCAACCGGAAGACCCTGACTGCCTGCGGGGCGTGGCCAACCATCCCGTGGTCTGGATATCCTGGCATGAGGCGAACCGGTATTGCCAATGGCTGACGGAACAGTTGAAAGCAGACGACAATTGCCCGGAACCGCTTGCCGGGCTGATCCGGGAGCGCGGGTGGGTCATCCGCCTGCCCTCCGAGGCCGAATGGGAGAAGGCGGCCCGAGGGGATGACGGCCGGATCTATCCCTGGGGGCGGGAGCCTGATCCCGGCAAGGCGAATTACAGTGATACCGGCATCCGGACGACCAGCCCCGTGGGGTGCTTCCCGGATGGCGCCGGCCCTCATCAGCTCTTTGACATGGCCGGGAATGTGTGGGAATGGACCGGTAGCGTCTTGGCTGATTATCC
>CAZIXJ010000716.1:0-1670 GCA_964542835.1 uncultured Hyphomicrobiales bacterium | reverse complement strand
AAAGCTATTTTAACTAAAATAGTTCATCTTTATATTTTGAATGCTACTCCCGTTGGCTCAAGAAATTTATCAAAATATCTAAAAGAAGAATTGGATTTATCTCCGGCTACTATTAGAAATGTTATGTCAGATTTGGAAGAACTCGATTATATAAGGCATCCACATACATCTGCAGGAAGAATACCAACAGACAAAGGTTACAGATTTTATGTTGATTCACTGAATAAATTCGAGCTTGCACAGGAGATAGATATTCCTTCATTAAAAGACAATATAAAAGAAGGAGAAGTGGAATCCGTATTAAAAAATGCTTCAAAACTTTTAGGAATGCTTTCAAAATATTTGGGTGTAGTTCAAATTCCCATTATTACGGATTTGATTGTAGAGAAAATGGAAGTTATACCTGTCAGTAATGAAAGATTACTTGTAATAATTGCACTTGACAGCAATATAGTAAGAACGGTTACTTTAGAAGCTGAATTTGACATAGAAAACGAGAAAATAAAAGATATTATTTCTTATATTAACGAAAAAATATGCGGAAAGCCACTAAAATTTTTAAAAGAAAATTTTGATAATATAATATTGGATTTTGACGTAAAAGATACACCGCTTTTCAGATTATTTACAGAATCACTTGATAAATTATTTTTTGAATACAAGCAGGACAGAGTATTAATAGCCGGTACACAGAATATTCTGGAACATCCGGAATTTGAAGATTTGTCTAAAGTAAAAAGTGTAATAGAACTGGTAGAGAACGAAGATATAATTATACATATACTTGATAAATATGATAAAAGCGAAAGTATTGATATACTCATAGGTCAGGAAATGCAAAACAATATGCTTGACGATTACAGCCTTGTAAAATCAACATATTTAATAGGTGGAGCAAAAGGAAACATTGGATTAATAGGACCTAAGAGGATGGATTATGCTAAAATGATAAGTATAGTTCATACCGTATCACAAATAATAAATGATATAATAAAAAGATGATTAAATCATCAAAATTAAATAATAAGTTAATAAAATGTTCCACGTGAAACATTATGAATAATAAATTCGATATAATTGTAATTGGTGCAGGTCATGCAGGTATTGAAGCTGCTTATGTTTCATCAAAAATGGGAAGTAAAGTAGCAATATTAACTATGGACTTTGATACAATGGGCAGACCTTCATGCAATCCTTCGATAGGGGGGAGTGCCAAAGGGCATCTAGTAAAAGAGATTGATGCTCTCGGTGGTGCAATGCCTCTTCTTGCAGATAAAGCCGGAATACAATTTAAAACATTAAATAAATCAAAAGGTCCTGCAGTATGGTCGCCAAGAGCACAGATAGATAAAGATTTGTACCCGAGATATGTAAAAGATTTACTTTTTCGTATTCCAAATATTGCTATGATTAAAGGAACTGCTGATGATATAATAGTAAAAAACGATAAAGTAAAAGGTGTAATAACAGATAAAAATGAAATCATATATTCTGATGCTGTTATTTTATGTGCAGGCACTTTCCTAAAAGGTAAATTATATACAGGACAGGATATTGTTTATGGTGGTAGAGTAGGGGAGAAGTCTGCAGATAAAATTTCTGACATGCTTAATTCATACGGTTTAGAAAAAGGTAGATTGAAAACAGGAACACCACCGAGAGTTTTTGCT
>CAZIXJ010000715.1:0-1672 GCA_964542835.1 uncultured Hyphomicrobiales bacterium | reverse complement strand
TGACTCAAAATATGCAAGTGTATCATATTGCGTACTTGGAGATTCTGAAATAATTCTGTACATTATACTGAATTTATCTTCATCCAGATAATTAATACCGGCACTTCTGTATAATGCTCCGTCATATCCGGGATTTAGGTTAATCCTCGTTATTATTTCGGGTTCGCTGCCGGTAAGCAAATTCCACTCGAGTACTTTCCCGGTATTATTTATAGTTACTGCTTTATTTCCTGCTTTATGATAATTAGCATCAGAAATTGGCACTGCGTCTTCACTTAAAGTAAATTCTTCCTGTTTGTCGAAATCCTGAGACACACGAATTAATGCCCTGTCTGTAATATCAGCAGGAACTTCCCACATATATTCAGAAGCATTATCTACCGAAGCAATAAACTTCCAGTTATTTCCGGAATTAGTACTGTAATATATTTCTACAGGATTTGTTGGAGACTGTCCTTCCCAACTGATTGTTACATCTTCGCAAGGCGTAAAAGTTTGCCCGCCATTAGGTTCGAGTAATTTCAGTGTTGATTCAAAAGGTAACTCAAGCGAATTTCCCTTAAGCGGAATAACTTTTCTGAATCCGCCTTCATAATGCAGTACAAGTTTATCTCTGTATGGCTTATTTTCTTGTGGTTTAAACCATATTTTCAACCAGTATCTTGAATCAGTTCTCAACTTACGGGGAGGCTCCGACCAGTCGGGGTCGCCATCAGAACCCATCCATTCCACTTCAAAAAATTCTGTTTGAGTAGTAATAGAATCAATATGGACCTGATAATTGACTGTATCGTAAGGGCGCCTTTTTAATGCAGTAAATTTGGCTACAAATGGTATTTCTGCACCGGCAGGCATATTACCGTAACTAATGTCAGTAATTGAGCTCTCTCCTTCGAATACTTTTATAATGGGATACTCTAATAGCCTTGCAGCCATATTGGCATAAGTTACTTCGTTTTCTTTAGACCAGTATAACCTTGATGAATAAAATACTTCATTCAATGAAAATTCAGTTCTTTTAGTTAACCATTTCACTAATTGCCATTCACCTGACTGTTCAATAGAAATCGGTTCTATTGTATAGCCGTTTTCCATAATCAATAAATTATCGAGGTTTACCTGAATTATATTACCGGCTTCGTAGCCTTTTATATAAGCCTGCACAAGAGGAAAGTCTTTCATTTCCAGATTGCCGTCATTTACCTGATTAACCTCAAGCGATAACTGAGAATAAGCAGGTATCGAAAACAGAAATATTATCAAAAAAATTAGATTTCTCATTAATTAATCACCATTTTGTAAAATAATATAAACATATGACGCATTTTTTCATTAATTAGTTACAAATAAATTTTATTAATTGAAAATTATTCATATCAAGATTCATTCTAAGTTTTTTTCATTTTCTCCTTGCAAAATTCAATTTGGCGTTTTATCTTTGTATTAAAGGGCTTTATAATACTATTGTTGAAATTATGAATGAATTAATAAAACTTAGGATTAATAGCGGGTACAGGGTACAGGGTACAGGGTACAGGGCGAACTGTACTCACTTTCGATTATTGTAAAGAATTTCCCTGAAATTTCAATTTCTTGGACACTGAGCGTAGCCGAAGTGTCATTCGTTTTTCCTTCCCAAACTCCGGTATTGTCTGCTTGTTTGATTGTTTCC
>CAZIXJ010000714.1:0-1674 GCA_964542835.1 uncultured Hyphomicrobiales bacterium | reverse complement strand
GCATCTCTGGCGGGTATCTATATGTCATACCTGGCAGCGACGAATTAAACGGGAGGTATTTTTGAATAACAATAATATCACACTGGCAACATACTTTAATATTATCTGGAAAAATAAATTTAAAATCTTTTGGGTTTCATTTGTGGTCGGCATTATATCAATTATTATCAGTTTGTTCTTGCCAAAATGGTATAAATCGACGGCGGTTGTCCTATCACCCAATAATTCCACAACAGGTTTAGCTGGCATGGCCAGTTTACAGAGTTTAGGTATTGGCAACTTATTAGGGGGTGAAGATGGTAGTCTTTTCAAATATATGGCTATATTAAAAAGTCGAACTCTCAGGGAGGGTTTAATAAAGAAATATAACTTAATTGAAGAATATGAATCTGAAAATATGCAACTAGCTTTGCTTGAACTTGATGATAATATGGTTATTGAAATTGGCGATGAATATCAATTAAATATCTCTATAATTGATAAAAACCAAGATAGAGTCAATGAAATGACAAATTATATTGTAAATTCTTTAGACTCAATTAATAAAAAATTAACAATTCAAAAAGCAAAAAATGATAGACTTGATATTGAGAAAAGATATCATGGTCTAATTGATAGTTTAGATAGAGTTAGTCTGGATTTAAAAAATTATATGAAAAACAATAATTTATTGAATCTGGAAGGCCAGGTAACTGCAGGTGTTCAAATTGCAATGGAATTACAGAGTAGAATCAGTGCCATCGAAACAGAAATTAATATTATGAAAAAAACGATGAACACTGATAATAAACTACTGTTAAATAAAACAATAGAACTTGAAGGATTAAAAAAAGAGTATGATAATCTAATAAACAACAACAATAAATATATTCCTGCATTTCAAAAAGTTCCAGAACTAGGCGTTGAAGTTAAAAAATATGAAAATACTATTAATTATTTAACCAGGGTAATAGAATTTATTGCGCCTCAATATGAAAAATACAAAATGGATGAAATTAAAATTACGCCAAGCGTTCAGGTTCTTGATTGGGCTAGAAGGCCCGATAAAAAGCATAAGCCTAAAAGGTCGCTCATTGTTATTGTATCTACTTTTATAGCAGGGTTTACTGCTTCCATGGTATATATTATTAAGGAATCATAGACACAATGTTTCTTTTACTAGGTCTTATATTATTTATCTCATTTTTTATAATACTAGAATGGGAAGAGATCGGTTTGTCATTAATAATTGTAATGCCGGTAATTAAAGACCTGTTCAATTTACCTGAAGATAAAATTCCTGTTTTAAACCTTTTATTTATATATACAATTTTTACAATAATTTCTTTTATTTTGAAGTATAGTAGTAAGAATAAACAAAAACTTGTCTTGGATTTCAAATTTTTATCTGTTTTTATTATATTTTCGTCATACTTATTGTTCAGTTTAATTTACACTAATTCATATAGTTATGGTCTTGAGAAGGTAGCAAAATTCATATTTTTTGCTGGTTTTTTCTTTTTAAGTTCAATGATTATTTTTCAGGATGATAAAAAGCTCAATCGATTTATAAAATCTCTACAATATATCATTTTAATGATTTCACTTGTTAATATTGTATTCTTGATTAAATATATATTAGATGGAACATTGATACAAAATATTGTTGTCCGGTTTACTTTAACTGGCAATAGC
>CAZIXJ010000713.1:0-1681 GCA_964542835.1 uncultured Hyphomicrobiales bacterium | reverse complement strand
ATCGCTGGGGCAGTGAAACAGCAATTGTTCACCTGTATATTTCGATAATACCCTAGTCACGGATGGTAGAAGTGCCATGCGGAGAAGCCCTGCCCATAAAACATAAAACCCGAGCAGTGTAACACTGCCCGGGCTTTACCCTAACCTAAACAAACATGTAATCTCATCGACTACGTCCCGCTACCTAACCTAAATAGTCTCTTACACACGGGGATGTAAAAAACGAACAGTTAAATTGTAATGAAATTTCTTCAATAAATTTGAACCGTCGATGGGCGCATAATCCAGGATCTGAGTTACTAAATCCCTGATGGCCGGATCTTCGGTTTCTACAGAAATAACGCGAAGCTCATTGTCTGTAGTGATGAAAAATTTGATTTTCACCTCCGCTTGTTGCTGAGCACCGAGTTGATCAAGCACCTCCGCTTGAATCATCTTTGTCACTGACTTTTTAAGGTCAGTTTCCGGAGAATTTGTTGCTGATAATGAACCAGTCAATGCCATTACGGCTGTCGCAGTAAGAAATAAAATTTTGTTTTTCATAATAAACAGTTTTGATTTCGGATTTTTATTTTGTTTCAATGACAACGCAAAGGTAGGTTAAGTTGTTTCTATGCGCAATGGAAATGTTGTTAATGATATGTTAATGATAGTGTTAACCTATTGTAAACCATAGGTTATAACATATATATAAAATTTATATAATTGGGCTAGAATGGCCTTTTAAGCCCTCTTTTGACAAGAGGGTAAAATAGGGCAAATAAAATTTGGATATGGGTTGGTTCTGAAAGTAAAAACAAAGGTGCTTTACCTAAAACTGAATCTGAACGAGTTTTAAACTTCCCTTGTATTCACTCGGAATAATCAGGGCTGTGGAGCTGTATTGGAAGGCCTCCTTAAACCGGAGCTGCAGCTGTTGGTATTGTGTGCTCAAGATGCTGGATCGGTTGACCTCACCATTGCCAAACACCTCATATGAGGATGCGGTATTATTCGCCTTGATTTCATCATTGAATAGAATGCGCAGCATCGATGGATTGGAAAAGACGAAGAAGGAAGAGTAAAGCCCGTTATCGTCCTGCGAAAACTGACGTTTATTGATTACTGTGTTCCAGTGGATTTCTCCATCGGGGTGAAGGGCAACCAATAGTAAATCTTCAAATACAAAGTCCACCCAGTTTCCACCCCGGCTATACATATTGCGCTCAGCAAATGAGGCTCGCCGCTGGTAAATTTTTTCTACCTCGCCAATTAACAATACACCACCATCTTCTCTGAGTATGGCTTCCTTGAGCTCTAGACCGGCGATTCCCTTCGATCTGGAACCGCTACCCCCGATCATTTTATTTTTCAACTCTTGATTCCAGGCATAAGATTTTATATTGACCTGGGGCTCCTCCGGCGAAAGGGTGAAATAGAATATACCATCGGAGTTGTCCAGATTTCGCTCGGTGTAGAAACCGGCGATATTGAGCTTTTGGTTGACTTCGTCGTACACCATGCTGCTGCTATTAATGAGGAAGTTCGGTGTCGGAATCTGGAGCGCTTTGACTTCCTGCTGCCCGGGCTTTATATAGTACACGATGAAAGTATGCTCCTCTTTTCTGGAGTTTTTATTATCAGTGCTCAGAAGTACGAACAATTCGTTCTGGCTGTTGAGTTGCAGGCCTTTAAAATTGCG
>CAZIXJ010000712.1:0-1681 GCA_964542835.1 uncultured Hyphomicrobiales bacterium | reverse complement strand
CAAAAAGCAAATATTGAAAATCCGGACTTATGTCCGTAAAAATTTAAGGTATTATAATGAATTTAAATGATTACATTAAAAAATCTGAAAAGGAATTTTCGAATATAGATTCCGAAAGAAAAGAGCAGTTGCTTGAATTGAGTAATTACATCAAATCAAAATTTGCTCAAAATGAAAAAGTAAACCTCAATTTCATATGTACGCATAATTCCAGGAGAAGCCATATGAGTCAGATTTGGGCTGCTAAAGCTGCTGAATATTATGGAATTGAAAATATAAATTGCTACTCAGGAGGTACTGAAGCAACTGCATTCAATCCGAGAGCAGTAAAAGCTATGAGAAAAGCAGGATTTGAAATAAATATTGAAAAAGAAGGTAAAAATCCTCTATATAATATAAAAGTAAGTGATAACCTTATTATTAAAGCATTTTCAAAAACTTATGATGATGAATTCAATCCTAATAAAAATTTTGCAGCTGTGATGACTTGCTCTGATGCTGATGAAAATTGCCCTTATATTCCCGGAGCTGAAGACAGAATTTCAATAACTTACGACGACCCGAAAGAGTTTGACGGTACAGAACTTGAAGAAAAGAAATACGACGAACGCTGTAAGCAAATCGCTACAGAAATGCTTTTTGTAATGAATAATGTGAAGTAATGAAATGGACCGGAAAAAAGAAGGCAAGATTTTATTAATTATGGGTTTGGTATTTATCGGATTTTTCTATTTACCGATTGGAATACCAAGATTTGACAATGCAATTTTTGAAGCATTATATTTAACGAAATGGTATGCTCAGGAACACGTAATTCTTTGTTTGCTGCCTGCATTTTTTATTGCAGGTGCAATTAGCGTATTCATAAGCCAGCAATCAGTAATGAAATATCTCGGTGCAGGCGCCAAGAAGATATTATCTTATGGAGTTGCATCTGTATCCGGTGGAATACTTGCAGTTTGTTCATGTACAGTTCTTCCGTTATTTTCAGGAATATACAAAATGGGTGCAGGACTTGGACCCGCTGTTACTTTTTTGTATTCAGGACCGGCAATAAACGTAATGGCAGTAGTGCTTACTGCTAATGTTTTAGGGTTGGAGCTAGGTATAGCCCGTGCTGTAGGTGCGGTTGTTTTCAGTATAGTAATAGGACTTATAATGGCATTGATTTACAGCAAAGAAGAGAACGAAAAGAAAATAAATGCTGTTCAGATGCCTGAGGAAGAAGGCGGAAGACCTCTCTGGCAAAATGGTATTTTCTTCTTTGCTATGGTTGGGATTCTGATATTCGCAAACTGGGCAGAAGGCGACCCTAATGCAGACTGGTGGAATTTCATTCACGATATTAAATGGTATTTAACAGCAGTATTTACAGTGGTTTTTGCATTATCGCTATATCTCTGGTTTGAGCTTGATAAGAAAAAAATTCTGATTACCTCCGTACCGGTAGTTGCTCTTGCTCTTATTTTCAGGTCTCAGCCGATAATACCATTTGTTGCCGGAATAATGGCACTATCCTATATTACTGCTTCGGAAGAAGGAGAAGGGGAGAATTGGTTCTCTGCGACATGGGATTTTACAAAACAGATAATGCCTTTGTTATTTTATGGAGTTTTAATCGCAGGGTTTGCACTTGGCAGACCGGGCAATGAAGGAATTATACCGGCTGAATGGATTAGCG
>CAZIXJ010000711.1:0-1681 GCA_964542835.1 uncultured Hyphomicrobiales bacterium | reverse complement strand
CAATTAGTTGCTTTCCGGATAATTTGCTGTATATGCTGTCATTTTCGAACTTTTCCCAAGTATTTCCGGAATTTGTCGAGTAAAACATATCAGATTTAAAATCAGAATTATTACTGTTTTTATATATTGCTAATAAAGAATCATTATAACCAATAATATCGTAACAATCATTAAATTTTGATAAAGTGTCATACATACCGTAATCAGAAGCAGACCATGTACGTGCAAAATCGGTAGATTTGTATAGCCCTGTGCTGGTACCGGCATAAAGGACGCCATCAATATTTTTAATATTATGAATACCGGTAAAAATTTTATTTGATGCATTATCTCTGTTAAACATCAATTCTTCTAAATTATTATTAAAATCATTCCAGCTCTTCCCATTATCATATGTTACAAAAAAAATTCTTCGAAAATTTGCAATAATTGTATCATTTATTTGCACAGTATTCCATACAATTGAATTCCCATAAGGTCCATTGGATATTTCCCATTGTGAAAATATATTCAAACATGAACCAAAGAATAGTATGATTATTAAATTTTTCATTTCACACCTCAATTATTATATGATTTTTTTTAAACTCTGTAAAATGAACTCCTTCTCAAAAAGAGAAGGAGTTTATTTAGCTTTTTATTCACATTCTGTGTGATTTATAAAACATTCACTAACTTCACCTACTTGTTGAGGAATTGTTATTTCCCATGCTTCCAGAGTGCAATTAAGTGAACCCTGCATCGAGTATCCTATTGTTTCCTTATGCCCTGTTTGTGTACCCCAATCATAGCACATTTTTGTATATTCAATACAGGCATTATCATAATCACAGGGTGAATATTTTAATATTTCCTCTCCTAAATGATTGATTTTTTGAATTTTCCAACATAACCAATGATGTATTTCATGTTCTGACCAACCTTCTTCACAAGGAATTCCATAGGGACATAATTCTGAAAGTATGAATGAATAATTATAAATATGTGCATATAAGGCATCAAGTATTTGGCTAATTGTTAAAGAATTTGTACAGTTAGGATTTACTTGCCAAAATGCACCAATCAAAACATCACCAGGATGAGTGAAGCCACAAGAATAACAAATCTCTACTTCATAATCACAATTACCAATTGTAATTGTTTTTGTGGTCATATTGAATCCTGTAGGGCAATCTGCCTCTGCTATATTACTCTGCATTGTGAATGACATTACAAATATTATTGATGCTAAAGTTAATTTTATAAGATTCATTATAAATCTCCTTAAATTTCAAAAAACAATTTTAATTTCTCATCCCCAAAACCCAAACAACATAATTTCAGGAAAAAACGGCTATTTTAGCAAAATCATCTTTATAGTACCGAACCGCTCCGAAGCTCCTGTTGAATATTGCAGCCCCCACTTGAAGTTGTTTGATGAGTTTGCAATATTCCTTTCGGCACTTTCAATACACAATGCCGGCAAGAACCTCAGCAATTGGGCGTTTGCAAAGTCGTCCTCTGCATTGTGAAACCGATGGCTTAAGCCGTTGGTTGTTACGATATCCAAATTTTGTAACCGACGGCTTAAGCCGTCGGCTGCATATATTAAATGTTGTATAATCCGCTTCATCACTACAATACAGCCGATTTTCAATCGTCCCCGATAATGAGATAATGAGATAATGAGATAATGAGATAA
>CAZIXJ010000710.1:0-1683 GCA_964542835.1 uncultured Hyphomicrobiales bacterium | reverse complement strand
CCGCTTTCGCTTGTTGCCAAAAGAGAAATTTCCTCGAATGCATCGCCGGCTTTGTCTGTTAATTCTATTAAAGTATTTATTTCGGTATGAGACAAACCTTCTTCAGAATTATGCTTTAATTTATATACAAGTGATGAGAGCTTATAGATATTACTCACATATTTCAGAGCAATTGCATAAAAATCTTTGTCTTCATCAGCCGATTCAATAGCAATTGCCAATATATCCTCATAGTTTTCCATTGCTTTCATATAATATTGAATAATGCTTTTCATATCAAATTCAGGAGATTTCAATAATTCCTCAGGTGGATTTTTTAATATCTCCTGCATTTTATCAGATGTTTTATTGAATTTATAAATCTCTTTAGTCATAATTATTTTGCTTTCAAATTCAGTCATTTTTTGCCTCGTTGATTTTTGTTATTTTGTCTTTTACTTCGTCGGCTGCATCGTTAAGTGCATCAATTGCCAAATCATCTAATCCAAGCTCTAACATTAGAAATTCTCTGTCAATATGCTCTTCCATAGTTCTGTCTTTTGTTTTTGGTCCGTCGTAGTTTAGTTTGTGTTTCATAATTTTAGTCCATTTTCATTTATTAAATCTCTGATTTTTCTGCCTTTGTGAGTCCACAGCAAATATATATCATCACCTGAATAATATTGAGCTCCAAGTATATATCTTGCAGCACCTCTTATTGAAAATAAGTTGCCGTCTTCATCTTCCAGAAGAATCAACTTATTCTTTTTCTCTGTTTTTGGAATATGTATCGCTTTGAATGTTTTTTGATTGGTTACAAACTGAATTTCGTCTCCTTCCTTAAGTCCTGCAGTGCCGAGATGCTCTTCATATTCTTCCACTTCAAGATAATCCTGAAAACTTTGTTTTTCAAGTTCCGGTACATCATTGGGAAAGTCATTGCCATCAATTTCAAGAACAATATCTTTGTCAAAACCAATGTCATTGAGTGATTCAGGCAATTTGGCAAGTGAGTTATGTGATAAACTTAATGTCTGAAGTTCCTGCAATACTCCGATATTTTCAGGTAGTTCGTATATGTGATTATGGTCAAAATCCAAATGTGTTAAATTCTTCATTTTTGTAATATTATGGGGCAATATGCTTATATAATTATGTGCTGCCTGTATTGCACACAAAGAAGTCATATTATCAATGCACTCAGGTAATTCTAAAATTTCGTTATTATCAAATGAAAGGATTTCAAGTTTTTTAAGCTCGCAAATTTCATCAGGAAGTTCCCGAACCATATTATCATTGAATTTCAACTCTGTTAATTCTGATAATTTTCCTATTCCTTCAGGCAATTCGGAAACATTATTTTCGGAAAAAACAAGTTCTTCCAGATTTTTACAATGAGGATAAAGTGCAGGAATATGTTCGATTTGATTATTGGATAAATTCAATATTCTGAGTTCAGGCATTTCGTATTTAAAATCAGCAATATGAGAAATTTTATTGTTCCATAAATTAAGAGAAATCAATCCTTTCATTTTACTTAGTACAGCAGGGAAATATGTAAGTTCGTTATTGGATAAATTAATACTCTTCAAGTGATACATTTTGCTCAATGAAGCAGGCAATTTATTTATTTTATTGCTGTTTAAGTTCAGATATGATAATCTTCTGAGTTTGGATATAGTTGCAGTCAAAGTTGCAATATTA
>CAZIXJ010000709.1:0-1687 GCA_964542835.1 uncultured Hyphomicrobiales bacterium | reverse complement strand
GTTTCTCACGTTTCTCACTTTACTCATTTATTTTTCTATTTCCTTTTTACGATATTTTCCGTTCCCCAAATTATCAAATTTGCTTTTGTCTCCTAACATTCTGTCAAATGTAGCTCTTGATATTAGCATTTTTCTTCTTTTAATAATCTCTTCTCTTTTAAATTCGAGGGGCAATGAAAGAAAAAACTCCCTTGCTTTATTGCTCTTGAATCTAACATTAAGATTACTTTTGGGAATTAACGCTAAGGCTATCTCTGTATGTTTGAGCAGTACATCAACTATATCAAGTGCATTTTCAAAGTCATCATCAGTACAAAATAATTTACTTTCACTTATATGCCCGATATTTCTAATCATAGTAAAAACCATTGCAATTCTTGTAGCTATAATTCCCATTCTCCGAACAATAGATTCGTTACCTTCTTCCAGCCATGAAAATGTATTATATTTCTCGTTGAAGAATTCTTTGAATAATTCTTTCTGATGCTCTTCAAATGAAAATTCTATCTTATTTTGTGGCTTATTTTCTAAAATATAATCACCTAAAGATTTGAATCTATCTTCAATAGAAATTTCATTATTTTGAGAATCAAATACATCTTTCCATTCTTCATTTTCTGCAAAAATATAACACATAAACCTCGAATATAGTCCGTTTTCTGTACTCGGAAAAAATTTCACAAACTGTTCCAAAGTACCGGTTAATACAATAGAAAGCTGAGGGTTATTTATGTTCAGATATTTCTTTTCAGTTGTTCTGTAATATTTTTCAGTCTCATGATGAAATGCCTTTCTCAAGAGTGAGGAGTAATCTCCCCACTCATTATTCTTTACATTATTAATTACGTCAGTCTCCGTTTCAAAGATTAGACCTTTATTGCCATTATTTTGCATTAATTCCAATATTCCTGCATAACTAATGTTACCCGGTATTATAAACATTCTGTATTTTGCTTTCTTATCATCTGAATTTTCAGACTTTTCAATTTCCTTTTCATCAAACGGAACAGCAATATTTCTGGTATGTTTAATGATGCCTTTTGATGATGCAGGCGGTGCTGCAACCATCAGAAATAAATTGCTATACAATGTATCCCTGTCATATTTGACATAATAATTGTCAAAAAGTGAACTGATAACAGTAATGGAACTTAATAGAATCAAATCCTTTTCACGTTTTGAATCAAACAATGAAGTTAAATCATTTAATTTGTCAGGTAACTTTTCATATACTGAATCATTAATACATTCCGCATTTAATAATATATCATAATTTTCCATTTTTTTCCTCAAAATAATTTACATAAGAATCAGCTTTATTATCATATACATAAACTATGGCTTCATCATTACCGTAAAATGCTCTGTTTACATTTGAGCATGCAATATCAGCTTTGTATTTGTCAATGTATTTTTTTACAACATAACGGTATTGCTCAGCATTATTCAATATGCCTTTCATATCAAATACAATTCTGAAACGATGGTTTGCTTCCGTATGGCTTGGTGTTGTATATATGAATAAACTCCTTTTAGTCATTTCTATCTCAAATGCCTCTTCCAGACTAATACTATCTTCAATATCAAGAGCAAACATTTTGGAATAGAGCCAATTATCTTTCTTAATGCTTTGTATGTAGTTCTCATCATATTCCTGTTTAAAATGACTAAAAATAACAGGATGTCC
>CAZIXJ010000708.1:0-1689 GCA_964542835.1 uncultured Hyphomicrobiales bacterium | reverse complement strand
CTTCTCTTTCAAAAATACATTGAGTAGATTCATAAATAATTTTACATGGAAGTATATTATTGGATAAAAATATAATTCTGTTTGTAAACTTTTCAATTTCATTCAAATCATTACTGAACATACTTCTACCGGCAGTATTTTCAGCTATTTCCGAAAAATCATCATTCTTTTCTGTATTAAGTATTACCGGAAAAATCTTGGTATTTTTCTGATTGGCAATATCCGATACATCCTGAACAGAAACATCTGATACTGCATCTGAGATTATTATTACATTTGCATCATATTCGGCATAATCAGTAAGATTTAGCGCTGATGCAGAAGTTTCGTATAATGCAGCATTAAAATCAGTAAATCCGAATAATTCAATTTCATCAAGTGCATTAAGAAGGGATACTCTGTCTGAAGAGAATTCGTGTAAAATATAAGAATTATTGCTAAATAACTGAATTAATACTTCATTATCAGAGTTGAGATTTAAAGCCTTATTAATAAATAGCTCAGCAGATTTCTTTAAATTTTCCAGACGATTTCCCCGCATTGAAGTTGAAACATCAAGCGATAGAATATAAGATTTTTCATCAATTTCTGAAATTTCAGAACAGATTAATGAAAAATCATTTACAGGAAATGTATTTTCGCTCAATGTAATACCGGACTTTTCCGGAATAATTAAACCGGATTCATCAAAAAAATATGCATCTATTGTAATTTCAGGATATGAATCTACATTGTAACTATCAATAACAATATCTTCAGCAAATCCGAAATCAAACAAAAAAATAAAAACTATATATATACTTCGCAGCTTCATATTAATAATAACAGATAAAGCCCAAATTTGTTTCAAATCATCTAATCACTACTTGAGATAAATCAAAATGAAATACAAAATCTGAGCGTAAAAAGAGTGAACAGCAATACTACTGTCTTTATATTTCAGTACTTTAAGAAAATGTCCTATCAAAGCAAATATAAATCCAAAAAGAAACCACGCAATGTAATTTTGCAGAGGAGCAGAAATTGAAGCCCAGTTCCAGTAATCCAAAGCTATAGCTGCAGGCTCCATAAATACATCAAAAACAGTCATATAAAAACCTATCAGCAAAGACTGCAATATAAAATTCATTCTGTAAAATGATTTAAAAAATGAACCAAGTACAGCCTTTGAACTGAGAAGTACAAGTATCCAGGCAAAACCAATCGCTATCGGCACTTCATTTATCTGAGGTTGCAACTCATCTCCATAATCATAAATGCCGAATATTATTCCCGTCTTTACACCTACATACTCAAGAATAAAACTGCCGAAAATTACAAGAATTACAAAAATGAAATATTTACCAGTATCTATTTTTTGTTCATTCAGAGTATAATACTTCACTACGTTTAATACAGCAAGTAATATCATTATATATCCCGCAATAGCCGACATAACCCCCTGAAATACATCCAGAATATGCCATAAACCGCCAAGCCCGAGAAACACATAAAGAAAAATATTAATATACTTTTCTTTTATTTCAAATTTATTTCTCTTTCTTTCCATTTTATTCCGCCTTTGAAATACTTAATTACAGAATTAAAACCAATTGCAGCAAGTAAAATCATTGCCACAGGATGCAAAAATAATGAAATATAAATATTATGATGAAAAGTTTTTGCAAGGTTATATCGCCATAATATTAC
>CAZIXJ010000707.1:0-1694 GCA_964542835.1 uncultured Hyphomicrobiales bacterium | reverse complement strand
GGAACCAACAATTTTAATTAATTGATTCCCCTTGCCTATGGCTTAAAGTGCTGCTGGAACAGCACTGTTGTTGAAGACGTATAATATTTTATTTGCGTCTATGTGAAATTTTTTATTAATTGTGTTTAATTAAATGGAAGATAAAATGATAAAATATATCTTGATTTTAATTGTATTTGCGACGAGCTATAGCTCGGTTTATTCTCAATCAATAATGGGAACTCTCGATGCTAACGCAGAATGTTCCGATTGTTACAACTATTATATCAAAAACGGTTGCTTTGAATGTTACGATACTTTGTTGCTTGATGGTCATCCTGATTATAAGGACCCCGGGCATGGACCTGAAAATGACCAATTTCTAAAACCTTTGGATGTTGTTGAACCGGTTAAACTTCTTCATGATAACAGACACTTGAATTGTATTGGATGGTATAGCCCTACAGGAGGCACACCAAATTTTTTTCATGCTGATTTTGATAATAATTCATCAGAAGAAGATGAATGGTTTAGCGTAAAATATAATAGAATGAATCCAAATCCCGGTAAAGAAGGTTCTCTCTGGGATGGCGTTTTATATACAGATAGTGGGTATGTTGGAATTTATATCAACCCTGATGAAAGTAATCCTGATTTAGCAAAAAGAGAATTTATACAGCAACATTTGAAAAATCCACTATCGCCTGACAGTTGTTACTTCATTAGTTTTGATGTATCTCTTGCAAAATCAGGTATGGGCACTCTTGAGAAAATCGGAGCTTATCTTTCAAATGTTGCACCATATAATGAACAATATAGAGAAGTAAATGAAGAATTGGTTGATGAGATGCTATATGCACCCGGCACTGTCGAAGGATTGATCAAACCACAAATTATTTCTATGTCAGCAATTGGTTCAACAGGTTGGACGAATGTATCAGGATATTTTACTCCAAATGACCCGATAAATTACATTACTATCGGTTATTTTGAGAATGAATTTAGTAATTCTGCCACTGCTGCATATTTCATTGATAATGTAAAAATTGAAAATGTACCAATTGAGGATATTCCTGATTCAATTCCCACAAACGGATTTGATTTGAATTGTAATGACTGTTGCGAAAATCTTCAGTATTATATTGATTTTTTAGCATCTTATATAGAGTATGATTTTGAAGAGGATGGATGCATATATGAATTATCAATAAACGATATGAGGAATGCAAAGTGCAATATCACTAAAATCAGATACAAATCAGAAGAAAGCACAAATTATTCAAATTGGATTACTGTGGATAATTTTAATCCTTATTTACCAAAAGAAACAGAAACGAGTATTGGGCAATTAACTATAATTAACCCTGATAATAACGTTTTTACAGTTTCATTTGAAATTTATTTTAATGATGGTTCTCTTCCTTGTGAAATTGAAAAAGTTTTTAATACTTGTAAATCAGCACCACCTTGTGATTTTGATTTTGAATTTATTCAAGTGCCACAGAGTTCGGCAATTGATTCATGTTGTTATCAGGTAAAAGTAATAAATAATTATAAAAATTCTGATATTACTAAAATTACTGTAACTGATAGCTTTGGTAATGAAATCAAAAATGTAATTGATAATAATAATAGTTTATTTGATGAATATACTTTATCAAAAACTTTTTGTTATGGCCATCTCGAAGAAGGAGATATGGTGTATTTTGAAATCG
>CAZIXJ010000706.1:0-1696 GCA_964542835.1 uncultured Hyphomicrobiales bacterium | reverse complement strand
GAGTTGTAATGGCATACGTATCAAGTACAGATAGCGACAGACAGAAAATGTTAGATAAAATCGGCGTTAATTCTTTTGAAGAATTATTGTCGAATATACCTGAAGAATTCAGATTAAAAAGAACTTTAAATTTATTACCCAAACTTTCAGAATATGAAGCATTAAAATTATTAAGAGATTATTCCAATGAAAACAAGACAGCTCACAGCCATAAATGCTTCATCGGTGCCGGAGCTTATGACCATTATGTACCTGCTATAGTTGGAGCAGTATTGCAGAGACCCGAGTTTAAGACTGCTTACACACCTTATCAGGCTGAAGTTTCACAGGGTACTTTGCAGACTATGTACGAATTTCAGAGTCTGATTTGTCAGCTTACCGGTATGGAAGTAGCTAATGCCTCGCTTTATGACGGTGCCAGTTCGCTTGCCGAAGCCTGCCTGATGGCTCATGCACACAATAAAAAGAAGGAAGTACTGATAGCAGGAAGTCTTAATCCGCTTTACAAAAAAGTAACCGAAACAATTACTACGGGAAGAGAGCTTACTTTCAAAACATTTATGAATGATGATGGTTCTGCCGATATTGAAGCACTTAAAGAAAATATAAGCAGTGAAACCGCCGCAGTAGTAGTTCAGCACCCTAATTTCTATGGAAATCTTGAAGATGTATATGAAATTGAAAAAATTATTCACGAAACTAAAGCACTCTTTATCGTAGTTACTACCCCTGCAATGTCTCTCGGATTTATCGACCCTCCGGGCAATTACAATGCCGATGTAGTAATAAGTGAAGGGCAGTCTCTTGGTATTCCACTTAATTACGGCGGACCTTATCTTGGAATATTTGCCTGTAAACAGAAATATGTAAGAAAAATTCCCGGCAGAATAGCAGGCGTTACTAAAGACGAAGATGGAAACAGAGCTTACGTGCTTACGCTTCAGACACGTGAACAACAGATAAAACGTGAAAAAGCCACATCAAATATTTGCACTAATCAAGGGCTTTTTATGCTTGCATCTACCGTTTATATGGAAACTATGGGAAAACAGGGGATAAGAGAAGTAGCTGAACAAAGTTTCCACAGGGCTCATTATTTAGCAGAGCAAATCGCTCAGATACCGGGATTTGAATTATCATCCGACAAACCTTTCTTTAATGAATTTCTTGTAAAAACTCCTGTAGCTGCTGCGAAAATTGTAAAAGAAGGTAAAGAAAAAGGATTCCTTCCCGGATTTGATACGGAAAGATTTGCCTGCACCAAAAAAGGTTTGCTAATAGCAGTAACTGAAAAGAGAACAAAAGAAGAAATGGATGAGTTTGTAGAATTTCTAAAAACTTATGCAGCTTAATGAATATTAAAAGAATATTAAACATTAGCCCAAAGCGGAGAAATCAAATTATTGTCGGTTTGATTTTCTCCGTTTTGCTGGTTTTATTTTTATTTTCCGATTATGGTCTGATAAAGAGAATAAGCGTAAATATGAAAGTATCTGAATACGAACAATTGATTGAAAAAGAATTATTGATTCAGGATTCGCTAAATAACAGGATTGACCTGTTAAAAACCGATACTTTTCTGATTGAAAAAACAGCCCGCGAAAAATACGGTATGATAAAGCCCGGAGAGAAAGTAATATTGATAGAAGAATAGATTTTCCCCTTATATTAGCTCAGGCTTACACAGATTTGACTT
>CAZIXJ010000705.1:0-1700 GCA_964542835.1 uncultured Hyphomicrobiales bacterium | reverse complement strand
AATTGAAAAAAAATAATTAAAAAAAATTTAAACTTTTATTTATTAATATTATTTTTATCTCACACATATTGTTTTTGCATTTAAAAATTCTTTTATTCCAAGGTCCGAAAGTTCTCTTCCGTACCCTGACTGTTTTGTACCGCCAAAAGGCAGTCTCGGGTCTGATTTTACAAAATCATTAATGAAAACATTTCCGGTCTCTATTTGTCCGGCAATATTTTCGGCTTTTTCCAAATCTTTTGAAAATACAGCAGCTCCCAAACCAAAATCAGACATATTGGCAAGTTCCACAGCATCATTTTCATCTTTTGCCTCAATTACGGCAGCTACAGGTCCGAAAAGCTCTTCATCAAAAGCGGGCATCCCCGGAGTTACATTTCCAAGTATTGCAGGTTCTAGATAATATCCTTTGCCTTTTGGAATATTGCCGCCGTTAATTAATTCTGCACCTTTTTCGATGCTTTTCTTCATCTGAAAATGAAGTTCATCTCTCAAATCCTTTCTCGCCATAGGTCCGACCTTTGTTTCCTCATCTGTCGGATTTCCGGTTTTGTACTCTTTAAACTTTTCGACTAATTTTTCAGAAAATTCATCAATTATTTCTTTTTCCACAATAAATCTCTTTGCAGCAATACAGCTCTGCCCTGAATTGATAAGCCTTCCCGCAGTGCAGGAACTAACGGCTAAATCCAAATCAGTATCATTCAGCACAATATAAGGGTCGCTGCCTCCTAGTTCGAAAACTGTTCTCTTCATAGCTCTTCCGGCGGCAGCAGCTACTTTTTTACCTACAGGAGTGCTTCCGGTAAGAGTTACACCTCTGATATTATCATTGGCTATGAGATTTTCTATTGGCTTAGAGCCTGTAACTAAAGTTCTGAAAACATTTTCCGGGAATCCGGCTTCACGAAAAATGTTTTCTATCTCTATTCCGCAACCCATAGTATTGCTTGCGTGCTTTAATATTCCTGTATTTCCGGCAACAAGATTTGGTGCTGCAAATCTGAATACCTGCCAGAAAGGAAAATTCCATGGCATAATAGCAAGTATGGGACCAATTGGTTCATATTGCACATATGATTTGCTGAAATCGCTCTTATAACTAACAGGTTTTAAGTGGTTTTCAGCATTTTCCGCATAATAATTACAAACCCATGCACATTTTTCTATCTCACTTCTACTCTGATTTATTGGTTTGCCCATTTCTTCGGTAATCAAAACAGAATATTTCTCTTTATCTTCTCTTAAAATATCTGAAACATTTTTTAATAAAGCAGTTCTTTCATCAAAAGATACATTTTTCCAACTCCGGTATGCATCAAAAGAACTTTTGCAAACCAGCTCCAGCTCACCGAAACTCATTTCGGTATATTGGCGTATAATTTCTTCGTTATGTGGATTTATCGTTGTTATCATAATAATTACAAAAAAAATTCAAATTATTAAATAAAAAAGTCGTTGTTGGCGCCCCCAATTCTATCTTATAAGATTTAAGTTCATCTATTTCTATCTTTACCGGCAACTGAACTCCTTTCTCATAATGTTTTGTTTTTTCATTCAATTCTTTACAAACTTTTAACATCTCCAAACCGAATTGAGCCAACAACGGACCTAATGGTGGTGCTGTCCTTGCCTCCTGTGCTTCAACTACTGACTTTAACTGACACATTATTTAAACTTAAACACTTTTGAAAAGAAAA
>CAZIXJ010000704.1:0-1706 GCA_964542835.1 uncultured Hyphomicrobiales bacterium | reverse complement strand
CCTGATTATGAAATTTATATTTACTTTATTTCATTGGCTACACAAAGATTGCTTAAACCAAACGGTTATATGAGCTATATTTTTCCAAATACATTTTTATCAATTATTTATGGTCAAAAATATCGTAATAATTTATTAGCGAATTATCCAATTAATGAAATTGTTGATTTATCAAATGACCAAACTTTTTCCGATGCAAGTGTAAGAACATCAATTTTTAATCTAAAAAATTCTAAAACCAATTACCATACATCAATATCTGAAGTTCAAAACTCAATCTTCCATAAAAGAAAAGTAATCGAAAAATCAGTTCTAATTGACAATGCAGATAATTTATATAAAGTGCTATTTAGTTCAGCAGATAGTGAAAATATAATCAAGAAAATTGTCAGACATAAAAAATTATTATCGTATTATACAGTATCTCAGGGCTTAATACCATACGATAAATATAGAGGGCATGATGAATACACAATAAAAAATCGGATTTGGCATGCTGAAATAAAGAAAGATAGCACATACAAGAGGGAGCTAAAAGGTGGAGATATTAGCAGATATAATTTGAATTGGAATGGGAAACTGTGGATTAGTTACGGTAATTGGTTAGCCGCACCCAGAGATTCCAAGTTCTTTAAGCAACCAAGAATTTTAATAAGAGAAATAACAGGAAAAATGCTAAATTGCCAATATACTGATGAAGAATATTACAATACACCATCTATTATCAATGTAATTAATGAAAAAAACTTGCTCCATCTCAAGTGCTCTATCGCAATACTAAATTCTTTGTTAATGGGATGGTATCATAACAAAACTTCCCCTAAAGCAAAAAAAGGATTATTTCCAAAAATTCTAATAAATGATATTCAGAATTTACCCATTCCCGACATATCCCCCAAAGCCCAAAAGCCATTCATTGAAAAGGCTGATGTAATGCTTGATAAGAATAAGGAACTGAATGAAATTAAAGAAGAATTTCTGAAATTTCTTGCTGCAAAGTTTGATATAGATAAATTTTCAAAAAAACTTGAAAGTTGGTATGAGCTTAGTACAAAAGATTTTCTGAAAGAGCTCTCCAAGAAAAAAATCAATTTATCATTGGAAGATGAGCTTTCCTGGTCTCAGTTTTTCGAGAAGAAGAAATCTGAAGCAATGGAAATCAAATCCAGAATAGACACCACCGACCGAGAAATAGACCAAATGGTTTACGAACTCTACGGACTTACTGAAGAAGAAATAAACATTGTGGAGGGGGAAGAATAGTGGAAATTATGGAAAAATCTTTAGTTAAACTTAGAGATTTAATAAATGAGGAAACGGAATATCGCTCAGGTGCTTCATTAGTATCTTTTTTTAATGATTTAGGTTTTAGTGATTCATATGGTCAAGGTTTCCCCTCACGATGGAAATATACAGATGAAAAGCTATCTCAAATAAGTGGCACTCCTGAATTAGATAAGTGTATTAAAAAATTATTTGCCCCGATTAACTTTATTGGCAGGTTTAACGAATTAGATGTATTTATTAATGAGTTTAATCAGTTTTTAGAGTTTGATAACTGGAAAGTAAAACGTATTAATAAAGAAATATATATACAAAAAACTAATGATAATGATTCAGATTCAATTATTAATGAATCATCTGAAAAGGTTGATTCCTTCTTAGAAAAGCAAATTGATGAAATTTCAATAGATAATTTATTTTTA
>CAZIXJ010000703.1:0-1710 GCA_964542835.1 uncultured Hyphomicrobiales bacterium | reverse complement strand
AAATACATTACAAAATTTTTTTTATAAAAATGTCATTTATTTATCATTGTTGGAAGCTGAACTTTTATGGTAAGCGAGGAGTGTACTAAAAGGTGTTTTCAATCATATCTCAATTCCCGTACGTTCTATTTCATCAAGAAATCCTGCAGGGTCATTGTTTTTGTCTATTAGAACAGGCTCTATTCTGTCATCAATTTGTCTTCTTAATCTCCAAAGCAGAGGATTTGTGGCAAAGAAATCATCAGATATTTTGCTTGAAATAATTGCTACATCTATATCACTATGCTCTTTATTCGTATCTTTGGCATAGGAGCCGTAAAGATATACTTTGTCAAAATCAAAATTATCCCTGAGCAATTCCTTGTATTTTCTTACAATTTCTATAACTTCATTTTTATCCATTCCTGCAATTCCTCTGTATTTTTGATAATATCCTGACATTTTTCATCGGTAAGGCTTTTAAGCATTCTTTCTTTATGGGAAGGGTATCTTGCTTCTATATTCATCGGTTCCATATCATCAATAAAATAGAGATGTTTTTCAGTTAATTCATTAAATATGCCTGCTTTTTTTGCCAGATAAGACAAACTATGAGAATATGGAGGAGACTCATTTTTTAATTTTGTATAATACGCTTTTAATATTTTTTCTAATGCTTGATGGCACATAAATCCAACATATAAATAACGCTTGCCTGTAAGCATTACTTTTGCTGTCTCGATATCATAATCTGATAAGTCTATCCAATATTCAACTTTATTCATTGTGCAATTGCCAATAAAATATTACATGAAATAACAGAAGAAAAAAACTTTGTTTTATTTTCAAACTGATAAATTTAAGCAAAAAATAGTCCCGAAGAATTTTTCGTTCTGCGGGGTTAGATATTATAGAAATATCATTCAGATTTTAAATTTCCTGAGTACAATACTTTTTTAAAATCTTCAAATACATCTGCAATGTCTTTTACGCTGTCTTTAATTATTTCCCAATTAAGATTATGGCTAAATCCATTAAAAAAATAATGTCTGAATCTTCTGTAATTTGAAAGCTCTGCTAATAAGTCTTTTTTGATATGTAATTTAAGTCCATTTTTTATATAATTATCAGTAGAAAACATATTTAATAATTCAATATGCCAATTACTGCCTTTAGGTAATTCAACTGATGTATGTTTCAAGATTCTTTTGAGAATATTCTCGATACCATTATAAAATTGAGATGCTAAAGCACCTACAGCAGTTTTTTGAATATTATCGGGTTCATTATTATTTATTTCTGATATAAGAGTATTTATATCTTTCACAACTATTTCCATTGAATGCAAATCAATATTAATTTCTTCAATTAGCTTTTGATTCATAAAGAACTCTTCCATTCTTATTTATATAATCAGTAAATTTAGATTCCGGTTTTAAGGGAATTAAATCTACCGGTTTATTGAATAATTGTTCCAAATTTGCTCCAAATCTGAAAAATCTTTTATCATTTATTCCATCGCATGCTAAATCTATATCTTCAGATTCTTCAAAAGAATTTAACGAAGAACCAAACTGTATAAGTTTAGTAACCCTGTATCTTTTCGCAAGTTCTATCAACATATCAAATTGTTCTTTATTCATAACAAATCAATCTTTAGTTTTAAATAATTATTTAGAAGAAAAAAACTTTGTTTTATTTTCAAACTGATAAATTTAAGCAAAAAATAGT
>CAZIXJ010000702.1:0-1714 GCA_964542835.1 uncultured Hyphomicrobiales bacterium | reverse complement strand
TTTGTATTACTAATAGATTCAGATCTATTATTATCTTTATTTTTTCTCTTGTTGAATACATATTTATTATAATTTGACTTTGTTAAATCTCTGAATATTTGGTCAGTCTAATTTGTTTCCTATACTTAGAAGACATCGCATTAGCACGTCGCACTAACTTATCTACAATTATTTTTATAATACCTTCAAGCGTTAATACCTTTAAGGGATAAAGAATACGGAATAAATCACAAATACAAGAAATACTCATTATTGGAAGTGAATTAATTTTAAAGAACTCTTGTAAAGATTCATCCGGGTGATGTTCTTTATAGAAAAGCTCTTTTATCAAGCTTAGCAAATATAAACATAAAGCAACAAGACTTAAATGATGCATAAATGAACGATATTTTCTAGCCTTTAAATCGCTCAAACCAAGATTAGTCTTACTATCCTGAAAAACTCGTTCAATAAAATATCTATAACAATGATATTCAGCAAGTTGTTTCAGGCTAAAATCTTCATCACAATTTGAAAGAGAAAAACGATATGTGCCATCAGGAAGCTCTATTATAAAGAACCATTCTGACATAACCTTCCCATTGGATGTAGCAACTGTTTTTACTCTTTTTCTATAACACTTACATATCAATTCTCCACGTTCTGTAGAACGAATCGAAAACTTATCGCTTTCAAAGTCATTCATTTTAATGAAAGCTCGGATCATTCGAGCGTTAAGATTATCCTCAAAGAGAAGATATTGTTCGCCCTCGAGCTTATGTTTATAAGAATCATATTCGATAGAATCAATATCTGGAGATAATTCTGATAAAATCTTTGTATTAATAGGAATATCGGCTACATATTTAATTTTTTTGTTATTCAAAAGGTATCTGAAATCACTGTTACGTCCATACCAAGTATCACAAACAAGCATATCAAATTCCAAGCCCCTCTTTATTGCTTTATTAATGAGCTTAAAAGCAATCTCATACTTTGTTAAGAATGTTCTGTTATTTGGTAACAACCACTTTTTGGTTAGTTCTTTTCTTGTCTTAGTAGTAAACCAGTTTTCAGGTATATAAAGTTCTCCATCAATCATTTTCCAAGAATTATTGCTATAAAATCCTAAACAAACAGTAACTTGACCATTATCAACTTTACCTTCTCTACCAATATATTGTCTTCCAACTCCAATGCTATGATTTCCATATTTCTTAATACCTGTATCATCAAGAGTGAGAACTCTTTTAGTGCTTTTTGAATTATTTGTTACTTCTTTTGTTATTTTATCGAATATTTTTTCATTCTCCCATGGACATTCAGAAATAAAATATTGAATGTTTTCATATTCATAAGTAGCATTCATCACCAATCTTGATATATTCAACATTGTTTTACTCTTTTCAATGTTAATTAATCCTATAATGTATATATACGCATATTTGAACCAATTCTTTTTCTTTGTTCTAAAACATTCTTTGAACCTCCTTTTTAGCTTATTAAATATATTTTTCACTTTTTCTATAGCTTCATTACTTATACCCCAAGAATCAGGATCATATAATTTATTTTTATTATTATCTTTCATATATGGTACTACCTATTTTTTTTGTCTTTACTATATAATGTAGTACCATTTTTTATTATTATAAAGCAAACATAGAGATTTTCTTTTTTCTATTTAACAAAGTCAAATTAATTTTTTCTCTTATACCAAGTTGTTTTTATCATA
>CAZIXJ010000701.1:0-1721 GCA_964542835.1 uncultured Hyphomicrobiales bacterium | reverse complement strand
GGTGTTATAAAAAATATTATTTTGTTAAATAAGACAATTTATGAGAATGAAATAACTGATATTAATAATATGTTTAAAGATATTGTAATAAATTCAAATTTAACTATTAATTCTGCGGAATATTTATTAAATATTACTAATAAAGTAGATTCCTACAACTCATGTAATGCGACATTAAATGATTATAATTCAGTATCTATGAATAATGTAGAGTCTAATATTTTCACATATAGTTTTGAAAGATTATCTTACGAAAATAACACTTTAAGTGTCATATGTTTTAATAATACAGATGCCTCACAATTGGATTTTGTGGTTTATCGTAACAAAATAAATCTAACTGAATACAATTTAAATTATACAAATTCCGATGGGTTAAAAATATTTTATGATAAACATGTGTATTATGAAGGCGAAAAACTCCCATTGTATATTGTCTCTGATACTTGGTCACAGAATAGGACACAACAAACTTCTTATGCTCTAAGGTGGGCAGAATCTGATTTTTTTGCTATAAATATGGACACTAGAGGTAAAGGAAACAGTGAAGGTTCGTTAGATGCATCAGGTTGGGAATGTCTTGATATTTATGAAATGGTACAACATGTAAAATCAGAATATGGCGAGTATATAGATAAAGATAGAATTTATCTAAACGGATTATCAGGAGCAGGAGGTAAGACTTTAAATTGTGTTGGAAAAATGCCTGATACATTTACAGCTGTGCAAGGAGTCGCAAGTGTCAGTAATTACACTATGTGGCAACAGATAAATGGATATTCAGCAGCAGATAGAGTTGGTTCAAATTATATAGACAATCCTGAAGCATATAAAGCAAGGAACGGTGCATGGACAGCTTTTAATACAAAAACACCTATTCATATAGTGCATGGTGATGCAGATACTGTTGTTGATGTTAATTTGTCTCGAGCTTATAATGAAACTGTATCTCAGTATGAAAGAACAACTGTCGAATATGTAGAAATTGCAGGTATGAGTCATAATTGGGGGAGTCAAGCTGAACCTGAGGCAAAAGATTGGTTTTCAACATATAGAACACTTCCTATAATGGCATCATCCGGTAAATTAAGAATAGGTATGTTTTTAAGGAGTGCATATTTAGATGTAACGCTAGCAGATGATAAAATAGGCACCGTCGAGTATGATTTTAGTAATTTAGATGACAAATTTGAAATGACACTTAATACAGAATCATATACAGGACCTGTTAATGTAACTGCAAAAAATGTTTTAAAACCACACATGACATTAAAAGATAATGGTGTCGAATTTGCAAAAATTGAAGATTCAGAAATTAAGTCACAAAACGATTCATATAATGTTAATATTGTAGGAGATAATATTGAATTTACAATACCTCATATGAGTGCTCACACTATATTAGGTGTTGTTGATGAATCTTATAAACAATATGCTATTACAGGCATCAAATCAGTTAAATCCACCACATACGTAGTATTCGGCATTATAGCGCTTATGATACTTGTTGCAACTGTTTTCGCCATAGTAGCAGTATTTAATCAAGGAGCCAACATGGCTCAGATGATGACGGTAATTATATGGGTTATTGGAGCGGCTATAGTACTAATGATAGGGTATTTTATTATAAGCGCAATAGCAAGTGGGATTTTATAAAATATATATGATTAATACGTTTTTTTTAAGATAAAAAAATATATATATAAATGACCTAATATACT
>CAZIXJ010000700.1:0-1723 GCA_964542835.1 uncultured Hyphomicrobiales bacterium | reverse complement strand
TTTCCTCCTGCATTAGGTCCTGATATAAGATGGCCAGATTTGCCTTTTTTAAATTCAATACTTAAAGGTACTACATTTTTTGCTCCTTTATTATGAACAAGCAGAGGATGTCTGATTTTTTGCAGGTTTACATAATTCTCTTCAGTAATTTTCGGCTTTATTCCTCCGTAATCTAAGGCATATTTTGCTCTGGCTCTGAGTGTATCCAGATGAATAATAATATCAACAGAGCTTAAAATCATTATAGCATTATTACCAACTTCCTCAGTAAGATTGGTCAGTATTTTTGCAATTTCCCGATTTTCTTCATTCTGAAGTAAAGATAATTCATTATTAAGTTCAATTATTTCAGAAGGTTCAAGAAAGACTGTGGCACCTGTATTGGATACTCCATGAATTATCCCGCTTAGCATTCTTTTATTTTCTGCTTTTACGGGTAATACAAACCTTCCTTCTTTTATGGAATAGAAGTCATCCTGTACAATTTCTTCTTCTACTGTTTTTCTGAGGATTTTGCGGAGTCTGCTCCTTAATCTGTTAGATGTACTATGCATTTTATCTCTGATTCTCTGTAGTTCTTTTGTAGCATTATCGTATATTTCACCATCTTCTTTTATAGAATCAGTTATATGCTTTTCGAGTAATCTGTCTTCAAATAAATTGGAAGTTAATTCAAAAAGTTCGGGGGATTCTTCAGTTTTGTTTCTTAAGTATTGCTTTATTCTTCTCATTATCCTGACTGTATCAAGTACATCAAGTAATTCGGAAGATGAAAGCATTGCATTTTCTACCCGTGATTTTTCAATGTTATTTCCTGTGTCTTTAAATCCTTCTACGGGCAATTCTTCATTAGAGCTATAAATATCAATTACTTCAGCCAGTAAAGTATGCTCCTTCGTAAGCATATGAATATCATCATATGGTTTTAATTGTAATATTCGCTCTTTGGCACTTTCTGAAATGGAATATTCAGAGACTTTTCTTAATAATTCCGGATATTCTAGTTCTTTTAATGAAACTAATTCCAATTCTTGTTTTTGCATAATTACTTATTTGCTTTCCAATAATTCTTTAACCAAATCTTTTACTTTATTTCCATCAGCTTTGCCTTTCATTTGCTTCATAGCGGCGCCCATTACTTTCCCCATATCTTTCATACCTTCAGCACCTGTTTCGCTGATAATTGAATTAATAAGAGCTTTAATTTCTTCATCATCAAGTTGTTTCGGAAGAAACTCCATAATTATATCAAGTTCTGCTTCTTCTTTTTCCATCAGATCTTTACGGTTTGCATTTTTATACATTTCAATCGAATCTTTTCTTTTTTTAGCTGCTGAATTCAGCAGTTTGATTCCTTCTTCATTATCAAGTTCTTTGCCTGTGCCTGATTTATTAAATTCGAGTATAAGTGATCTAAGAGACCTTAATACAGACGTTCTAAGTTTGTTGCCTGTTTTCATTGATTTTTTTAATTCATCGGTAATTTTGCTTTCCAGATTCATAATTAAAAACTCCTGTATATTAATTCTTTTATACAATAGGTAAATAAACTCTGACAGTAGTAAAACTATCCTGTTCGCTAATTATTTCAAATTTTCCTGCATGTAATTCAGCAATTTTTTTAACTATAGATAATCCCAGTCCGCTCCCCTGCTGTTCATACATTTTTCTCTCGAACTGTACATAAGCATCAATAGAATCTATCTGACTTTCGCTCATCCCT
>CAZIXJ010000699.1:0-1723 GCA_964542835.1 uncultured Hyphomicrobiales bacterium | reverse complement strand
GATTTTGAGCGGTGTGGGAAAATCCGGGCTTATAGCTCAAAAGATTGCTGCTACATTATCAAGTTATGGTATTTCTTCTGTTTTTATTCATCCTGTAGATGCACTTCATGGTGATATTGGTATGGCTCAGCGCAGCGATGTAGCCATTTTGCTTTCTAAAAGCGGTACTACAAGTGAACTTATGAAGATGTTTCCGTTTTTGAAATCGAGGATTCATAAGATAATATCTATAGTCGGTAATGTAAACTCACCTTTGGCTGAAGAGTCGGATATTGTATTAAACGGTTTTGTAGATAAAGAAGCCTGCAAATTCAATCTTGCTCCTACCAACAGCTCTACTGCATCGCTGGTAATTGGTGATGCTCTTGCTCTGGCTGCAATGAAATATAAAAATGTAACTCTTGAAGAGTTTTCAAAATTACATCCATTGGGTCAGATAGGTAGAAATATTACTCTCAAAATAAAAGATATAATGCATAAGGGAAGCAGTTTGCCACTTGTATCTGTTAGTTCGGGATTTAAAGAAGCTTTGATAGAGATGTCATCCAAGAAGCTCGGATGTATCTGCATTGTGGATGATGAAAAGCATTTGAAGGGGATTTTAACTGATGGCGACGTAAGAAGGATTTTACAGGAAAAAGATGAAATAAAAGATATTATGGTAAAAGATGTAATGATTTCCGAGCCGATTACGGTATTTGATGATTTATATCTCGGTGAGGCTCTGTCAGTAATGGAAAACAGAGAAAGCCAGATTAGTGTATTGCCTGTAATAAATAACAGAAATCAGATAATCGGAATTATCAGAATTCATGATATTGTAAGAAGTGGCTTATAGCCTGAGAGTATCAGGTTTTTTCTGTTCAATAAAATTAGATGATGGTATAGGAGAAATTTCGATTTTTTTTGGTTTTTTCTTTTCCTGTTTTTTCCTTGATACTTTGGTTCGAGTTTGGTCTTTATTCACAGGATTAGTATTTTGTATGGTATCAGCGGTGATTTTGATATTTCTTACTACAGTCCCGGGATTTCCAAAAGGCGGCAGGGTTTCACCGTTTCTTTTGAACTGTACGCTGCCTACATTACCCTGAGTAAGAATAAAAAATTCCTCAGCTACCCATTTTTTCTTGCTGCCCGGTTCCAAAAGGACTTCATCTACTTTTTTGCCGTCTATTTCAATTCTTATCCATGATTCTCCAGTAGCTTCGGCTGATAATACAAGGCTGTCGCTTTTATTAAAATAATTGAAAAGATTTTTACTTTCTTCTTTTTTTTCTTCTGAATTTTTTATGGTAAGAGTAGCTTCGGCTTCATTGTTTTTAGGGTTTTCTTCAGGCTCTGAAGAATAGAAAAATGTGAAATAAACAAGTGCAATTACAATTAATGCTATTACGGAATAAAGAGCAAAATTTACATAATTAAGTCTGTTTTTTTCCTGTGGTTTTCTTTTAAAAAGTTCTTTATAGGATTCAGGTTCTTCAGGAATTTCATATACAGTCGGCTCCGGCTTAAGTTTTGAGAAAAAAGCTGATAATCCCGCAAAAAAATCTGGTTTTGGAGTTTCAGATTTTACCTTGTTATCTTCTGTATCATCAAATTGTATTTTTTTTTCATTATCTGTTTCAGTTTTTTTATCCTGCAAACTATCAGGTATTTCCGAAAGCGGTATATCAAGGAAATTGCAGTAGGTTTTAAGAAAAGCCTTCATATAGACTGAAGGCAG
>CAZIXJ010000698.1:0-1729 GCA_964542835.1 uncultured Hyphomicrobiales bacterium | reverse complement strand
CTCATCACTAATTTGTAAGGAAGCTTATCCATTTTACTTTCTTTAAAACCTTCCAGGATCTTGATAAGAGATTCTGCAGTTAAAAGGGAGAGATTCAATTCATATTCCAGTTCGCAATCATTTATGAATTCATCCGAGAATTCGGGGGCAATAAGTAACGATTTTACTACATTATGATCTTTCTTATGTGCAAGATCCCTGTATGCTTTTAATTGCCGGTATACAGAGCTGAATTTATTATAACCCTTTTCTTTAACCGATTTACATTCAACTAGTATTATGTTTTTCTTTCCAAGATTTAATATTATGTCAATTTTATCCTTTGAGGTATTAAGATTCTTGCGTAAAACTTCATCTACATTAAAACCCAGCCTGGTGAAAATTCTTTTAGTAAGATCTTCAAACTTTACACCGAGTTCTGCTTCGCTAATTGTAATATTGTTATCCTTTAGTTTTTTATAGTCTCTATAAGCAATATTTATGTAATTCTCAAGGTATAAATTCTCTGCATCTTTGTATGATTCCAATATGTTTTGTATAAGGTCGCCCCTTGACTTTATTCCTCTATTTTCAATAAACTCTTTAATGAATGATTCTGGAAGAATCTCCAGAATATCCTGTGGTTTCAGATTGTATGCCATCAACAAGTCTGCTGAAAGTATATTTTCTTCCTGGAGCTCGTAAAAATTACGCAGGTATTCATTAGCTCCGGGTATGCTCTCACCAAGTTCCCTTAGAAGCTTCTCATATCCGTCCATGGAGATAAGGACTTTTTCATCAAGCTCAATATCATTGAAATGCTTAATTAAATTTTCAACTTTTTCTTCAATTAATATACCCCTTATCGGAGTTTGAATACTGAGTTGTTTTTCAACCAATTCATTAAAAAATCTTTTTCTATCGTTTAAGGATGTATTCTCTTTATGAATATCTTCAATCAATAAATCTTTAAAAGAGATTCCTCCGGAAATAATAAGTTCTATTTTTTCCTCAAATGGCAACCTCCAGTCTATGTTGTGTTTTCTGCAGACAATGTTTATTAAAGGTTCCCGGATATGCTTAAGAACTCTCCTGTAATACTTATTTGCGACCGCTTTTCCTCTAATTCGCCTTAAAACCCTTACAATTTCCTGCGGGATAAAAACTGTGTTTAGTTTTCTTGAATAGAATAGAATACCAATGCTCTTTAGGTTGCTTATTAAAGTATCAATATCTTTCTTTACAACAGGCAGAACTGAATAGTTAATTAATTTCTGTTCTTCCATTGACAGGCCTAGCTGATTTGATAAAGTGAGTAATATTGATTGCTCGTCCGAGGTGATTTTTCTTTCCTGATTTCTTTCATCATCATTGCAAAATGCTGTTACAACACATGCGCGGTAAATTCTATAATCTCTTTTCCTCCATTTTTCAAGATTACTGTTTTCAGATTTCAGATTCGTAGAGAATTTTTTGAGTTTTTTATCGAAAATATGTATCTCGTTTTCATATAGATGATTGAACCACTCCTTTTTAGCTATGCATCTCCCATCTCGTATCAATATATCAGAAATAATATCTAATTGAGAGTGTGGGTCTACAAATTCTGATTTAACATACTCTGCAAATTCATCTTCAATGTGGTTAAATATTTTTGATATATTGATATTATCAACGTTCTTAAGTTCCTTTGAACTTTCATCCAGGATTTTCTCTACCTTTTGGTCCCATTCCTTAGGCGTGCCGACTT
>CAZIXJ010000697.1:0-1730 GCA_964542835.1 uncultured Hyphomicrobiales bacterium | reverse complement strand
CCTCAATTCTTCTGTTTCCCTGATAATAAACTATTATTTCAATTCTAATATAGTGCGATTGAGACTAAAATATGAGTATGAAATTAGGGGGCTATTTTTAATTTCAATTCTAATATAGTGCGATTGAGACCAAATCAAAAGACATTAGTTTCCTCTTATGTATGAATTTCAATTCTAATATAGTGCGATTGAGACTATATTAAAATCATTGTCATTCCACACTAAAAAACCTCATTTCAATTCTAATATAGTGCGATTGAGACATAGAAAACATAGCTGAAAGAGGAATGAAATCTATATTTCAATTCTAATATAGTGCGATTGAGACTTTAGACCCTGCACAATTAGCATCTTACACTTCTTAATTTCAATTCTAATATAGTGCGATTGAGACTCATTGTTAAAAAATAATTACAATGTAATGGAAAATTTCAATTCTAATATAGTGCGATTGAGACTGAAATAGAAATTGAATATGATAAGCTCGATAATAATTTCAATTCTAATATAGTGCGATTGAGACGCAGGAGTGTTGGCTCCTAAATCAAAAGCTGATTTATTTCAATTCTAATATAGTGCGATTGAGACATTACAAAATCAAACATATGATTTATTACTCGAAAATTTCAATTCTAATATAGTGCGATTGAGACGTATAGAAAACATAGCTGAAAGAGGAATGAAATCTATATTTCAATTCTAATATAGTGCGATTGAGACAATGGATGACGGTAATTTTTCAGGTATCAATTATACATTTCAATTCTAATATAGTGCGATTGAGACTTTCTGAGTGGGTAACCGTCTTTTAGTTGTCCGATATTTCAATTCTAATATAGTGCGATTGAGACGATTCTCATTCATTTTTATTAGTAATCTTGAAAAAATTTCAATTCTAATATAGTGCGATTGAGACAGACTTCTTTGTAAGCCTTCCATTCTTTTCTTCTAAATTTCAATTCTAATATAGTGCGATTGAGACCTTTTTCCTCGATACCACCATAAGAGAAAATCCAAATTTCAATTCTAATATAGTGCGATTGAGACTAGACAAAACTATCTTCTATATTGTATTCAAGTCCTATTTCAATTCTAATATAGTGCGATTGAGACCAAGTTTATCATAATTCATAACTGTTTACATTCCTGATTTCAATTCTAATATAGTGCGATTGAGACAATGAGCCGTCCGTCCTTTGTCTTATATCAATATTATTTCAATTCTAATATAGTGCGATTGAGACAGTACCCTTCAATTTCTAAATTAATTTTTTTAATATATTTCAATTCTAATATAGTGCGATTGAGACTTATTCAAATCAATAGTATCAGGAAGTTGAGATACGAATTTCAATTCTAATATAGTGCGATTGAGACTTCATTGCCTCCTAACCTTTTCTACGGTACATCTATATTTCAATTCTAATATAGTGCGATTGAGACAGGAATCACACAAAAATCACTGATTGAAAAAAGAAATTTCAATTCTAATATAGTGCGATTGAGACTCCTTGACCTGTCCACTCCAAGCACTCTTGCAAATTCATTTCAATTCTAATATAGTGCGATTGAGACTTTTAGCGGGTCATCAATAATAATAACGTCAGCGATTTCAATTCTAATATAGTGCGATTGAGACTGAAGAAATTGAAGAAATTACGAAACAACTGGATAAATTTCAATTCTAATATAGTGCGATTGAGACTGAGCATCACTGACATAGAACCGCA
>CAZIXJ010000696.1:0-1731 GCA_964542835.1 uncultured Hyphomicrobiales bacterium | reverse complement strand
ATATTTTTGGAGCTATTCACTTAGCCCCGTTTTTCTTTTGGAGATTATGATGAAAAAATATCTAATTCTTTTAAGTATAATGTCAAATATTCTACTTTCCGGGATTCCTGTTTTATTAGATGAGTATCCTATAAATGCAAACGTACCGGAAGAAAGCAAAATAATGTACGAAATTGAAACTGAGCATTTCAAAGTTATTATTACAGATGACAGTTTGAATAAAGAATATTTTTATAATAATGAACAATCAGAGCATATTTATTATGTAATTGAAAGTGTATTTAAAGATATGGAAAAAATGTTTGTATTTCAAAATAATTCTAACAAAGTAATTTACAAACTTGATGCTATTTACAATCCAACTTTTCCACCCGCAATAGGTGACCAACTATATCATATTTTTGAAGAAAATACAAACGGAATAATTGACGGAAATGTAATGATAACAATCAAATCAGGAGAATATAATTACATAATTGATGATAATACAAATACTACATATCAAGGCGTACTTTTGATAAATTTCTATAATACATTCAATTATGATTTAAAAAATAATGAAATCTACAATTATGATTTATATACACATCTTTTGAGAAGTTTATTTTCGTCATTTGGTATATCAAGCCTAATTAGCAAAAACAAAACAAGTGTATTCAGTAATCATAAAGTTGGTTTGTACTCAAGATATGATGATTTGCTTTATTATAATTATAATGACGAACAAATTAAGATTTTAACTGATAAAAATACAGTTAAAATTAATGACCTTCTGAATGGCATTGAAATTCAAAACACAAATAATAATAACGTATATTTTGATGGCAATGAACAATACAAGATATATGCACCAAGTACATGGGATTTCGGCAAAAGTTTAAATTATCTAGATAATGACTCATGTTTGATGAAAGTAAAAATCAATAAAGGAGAAATAATCAGAAATCCTACCAAAATTGATTATGATATATTATGTAAATTAGGATATGAATTAACAGGAGAATTTTCCTCAAAAGAAACTGACAGGTATCAAATATTTGAAAAATGTGGAAATACCGTTGCAGCAAGAAATGATTATTTTGAAGATACTACCGGTGTTTTAAAGCTGACACTACCTGATATTATAACTAATGATATAAATACACAGGAAATTGAAAATATCAAGATAGTATATAAAGATGGCAAAATTTCATTAAACACAAATAAACTGGCAAATGCAGATGATACTCTTACTATAAGTACCGAAAAAGCCTATCGCAACAGATATATTTTGGAATATACACCTGTTAATGAGAATATTGCGGGTAGCTCGGCGTATATTATAATTGATGTATATAAACCTTTCCCGGAATGTGAATACAATTGCAATTATATATGTAATCCCGGATTTGAAATTAGTAATGATTATGGTCAGGTTAACCCTCCTTTTATGGTTTCATATTTTACAAATAAATGGATTCCTTACAAATCATGTGACTTGTTTTTAAGAAATAGTAATATGGATGATATCTACATAAATTATTTTGACGACCTTTGGGCAAATTTCAAATTTCCAACAATATATAATATACATACATTTGATAATATCATACCTAAAATTCCAAATACATGGGATTATGATGATAAAAATAGATATTATATGGGTTTTGTTGCAGATGTTTTTTATTATACATTGAATGATTCAATGAAAATTCGTTTCCCTGATGAAAGGTTTGCTCAATCAATAAATCT
>CAZIXJ010000695.1:0-1736 GCA_964542835.1 uncultured Hyphomicrobiales bacterium | reverse complement strand
GCTCATTATAAAACTAAAGAAATTGATTCTGAATTATTAAACAAGAAAAATTTAGATGGAAATCTGTCAGAACAGATAGATGCAGCAGTTAAACTCATAATTAACTCACTGACTGAACCATCAGATATTTCAGGAACAAAAAGAGTAAACAGCAGAGCATCTTATCCTGAAAAAGTATATCGTGAATTAATTGTAAATGCATGCTGCCACAGAAATTATTCCATTACAGGTTCAGCAATACGAGTATTTTTATTTTCAGAAAGATTAGAAGTAATCAGTCCCGGCAAATTACCTAATACAGTAACCATTGAAAAGCTCAAAGCAGGAGTGTCGTATGCCACAAACCCTGCAATCGTAAAGTTTATGGAAAATATGAACTACATAGACAAGCTCGGCAGAGGCTTACCAATGGTTTGGCAAGAAGCCCAAAAATTACAAAAACAAGTAACATTTGAAGAAATCGGCGAAGAATTTAAAGTTACGGTTGGGATATAAAATGATAAGTCTCAAAGGCCACTGAGCGATGTCGAAGTGTCGTGAGACGAGGGATTTAAAACGCAGAACATTCAAATCTTTGTTCCAAATAATCCCGAAGGGATGAGATATTTATAGCACAAAATTAGCAATTGAAAAATAAAAACCCTGAAAGGGTGAAATTTTGATAGCAAGAAAAATGTCACGCCTTCGGCGTTTTCAATCTTACTGAGAAATTTGTAATCTATAATCCTTTCACGCCTTCGGCGTTATTGAATAATGTTGAGACGCAGGTTTGGGACAAAGTGAAACTTTTGGGAATGAGGATAAGGAAAACTGAGCGTAGCCGAAGTGGCGTGAGACGAGGTATTAGAGGAATAACATTGGCTTCTCCGATGTCATAATTGCAAAAAATTTGAATTTTCTACAAACATTGGCTGTATCAGGTTATCTGAAATTGAATGTCTTGATTTATAATTATTAAATGATAATTTCGTATTTAATATTATGAATTGTAATAAATAAATGAGACTTAATTATGAACAAAATAGTGTTAGAAGTTGATGAAACAACTGCAAATTTATATAATGAAGCATCTGAGTTTCAAAGAAAGAATATTAATTACCTGCTAAGTGAATGGCTTAAAATGGATTTAACAAAAAAAACGATTTCTAATGTAATGGATAGAGTGGGCTTTGAAGCAATGAATAAGGGGTTAACTCATGATAAATTTCAACAAATTATTAATGAAAAATAGATTTGAAACTTGTTTTTGACACAAATGTTTTGGTAAGTGATTTATTTTTTCCTCTGAGCAAACCAAGATTTGCATTTGATATAGCTGTAAATAAATATTCAATATTAATTTCAGAAGAAACTTTTGAAGAGTTAGAAAGTATTGTTCTTAAAGAAAAATTTGATAAATATGTCAATTCTGATATAAGAATTTTGTTTTAGAAGAATTTAGAAAATTGAGCTATAAAATTAAAATAACAGAAAAAATATCTGTTTGCAGAGATAAAAAGGATAATAAATTTTTAGAAGTTGCAATAAACGGAAAGTCAGATTTTTTAATCACAGGAGACAATGATTTACTTGTTTTAAATCCTTTTAGAGAACTTAAAATCATTAATCCCGCAGATTTTGTGGATTTGTTGAATAAATCAAGTTAAATGTACTTTATTAAATTGTAACGTTTGTAGTAGCAAATCCTCCGCCTCGATAAATCGAGCCACCTCTGCTTGCATTCCGATTTATCGGAG
>CAZIXJ010000694.1:0-1744 GCA_964542835.1 uncultured Hyphomicrobiales bacterium | reverse complement strand
TAATAAATTGAGTTCAGGTAAATTTATTATTGTAAAATAAAATGAATAATTCCCACCCTGTATATATATACTGGGTGGATTTTTTAAAATTAAAGGAGAAAAAATGAAAAAGATGTACTTACTAATTATTTTGATAATTGGATTATCTTTTAATCCGCTTTTATCAAATTCTGATTTAAAATTAATTAAAGTGCCGGATAAGGAAAATTGCTTGATTTCAGAATTCGAATCTCTTGACAGTAATAATTGCATAGTTCACTCTGAAAACACATCGAAAGGTGGTGTACAATTATTGAAATCCACTGACCAAGGACGTTCATGGTCAATTCTGCATCAATCTCCGGGTATCTATGAAAAACCACCAAATTTTATAAATACAGGTCAATTCGAATATCCCGATTCTAACCATATTTATGTTTTTTTTACTGGAAAACATGGTATAAAAAAAAGCACTGACGGCGGTAAAACGTTTAAAAATATACTAATAGAAAATAATAACACTTATAACAATGCTTTTTGTATGTTAGATTCTAATTTGGGCTTTTCTTATGACCTTGGTACTTTTAGAGTTACAACTGATGGCTGGGAAACTTATGAAACAAGAGAAGTTGAACAATTACTTGTACATTCTCCGGTAATAATTGATTCTGAAAATATTCAAATGTTTAGAACCAATGATAGTATAAATCCTCCCGATGGGAATGGATACAAAGGTTCTACTGATTTGGTAAATTATAATATAAAAGAAAATAAATGGACTACAATATATCATTTTACAAAAATCCCCGGAGATAATGATTACGACAAAATAAGTAATATTACTTATGCAACAGATAGTATTGGATATGCTGTAGGAGGCCAAAATTATAGTCCGGGCAACCCTAATGATCAAAGAGAGTATAATATAATATACAAAACAACAGACCAAGGCAAATCGTGGAAGAGAGTTCATAAAAAAATGCACAGTTTTGGACTTTTAGAAGTAAGTTTTTATGATGAAAATAACGGTGTAGTAGCCGGACATGTAAATAATATTGCCATGACAAATGATGGAGGTGATACATGGTATTATCCTGAATTTGAGAATTTTGAGCCTTTAAATTCAAAAATTCACTGGCTTGGCAAAACTTTTGTAATCGGTGATTATGGGGGAGACTTATGGAGGTATGAGGGAGATTTTTTCAAATTTAAAGGAGGACCTTTTGTAACTCCATTTCTTCAATATCCTGCAGATAGTAGTCTTGTTGAGTCAGAAGCAATAACTTTCAGTTGGAAGCACAGCAGTGATACGGTAAACTTTGTATTTCAATTGTCTCACAGAAGTGATATGAAAGATTTGATTTACGAAGAATATACAGATAAAAATGTAAGTGCATTAGAATATAATGAATTGAATTTAGATGACCAGTATTATTGGAGAGTAGCTGCCACAGACGGTAAAGATACAACATGGTCAAAAGTATTTGTTTTTAGTACGGGATTTACAAGACCTATTGCAATATACCCTGAATGTGGAGGAAGCATTGAAGGAAATAATGTAGAGTTAAGATGGACAAATGTACTTGAAGCAGAAGCTTATGAGCTGGAAATAGCCAATGATAAAAATTTTGAAAATAATTTTATATATTTGGATTATGTCGATGGCAATACATTAGAACTGAAAGATTTGCCAACTAACAGAAAATATTACTGGAGAGTATTTGCATTCAACAATGAAAGGAATACTGACTGGTCAGATGTATGC
>CAZIXJ010000693.1:0-1747 GCA_964542835.1 uncultured Hyphomicrobiales bacterium | reverse complement strand
TGCTTTTTAGAACGCAACTTAGTATTAAGCCGTCGGTTGCCTGAAAATTTTGTGATAGAGTGGAGAAATTTGTGAAGGAGTAGGTATTAATAAAAAAAAATGTGCCATACTTTCAGAAGTGTGGCACATTATAAATAAGGATTATTCTAATTTTTAATATATTTTATTAGTTCTTTTCAGTTTCTTTTTCTTCATATTCTTTAATTATTTCTTCCTGTAGTGATTTCGGTACTACGGCGTATTTTTCGAATTCCATTGTGAATTCGCCTTTGCCCTGAGTTACGCTTCTGATATCTGATGAATATCCAAACATATCGCGAAGTGGTACTTCAGCATCTACTACTACGTATCCGTTATCTACAGTGGTATTTATTACTACGCCCCTTCTCTGATTGAGCTGACCTATTACTACGCCCTGAAATTCTTCGGGAGCTGATACTTCCAGCTTCATTATTGGTTCGAGTATTTTAACTTTAGCTTTGGCTAATGCTTCTCTCATCGCAAATTTTGATGCTGTATGGAATGCTTTGTCAGATGAATCCACAGGGTGATATGAACCATCTTCAAGATATACTCTTACGCCTACGATTGGCTGCTTTACGAGGAATCCTTCATCGAGCTGGTCCTTAAATCCTTTATCACATGATGGGATGTATTCTTTTGGAATTGAACCTCCGACAATTTTGTTTTCAAATTCATATGCATCTGCACCTTCTGCTACAAATGGCTCTATTCTTCCCTGTACTCTACCATACTGACCCGAACCACCTGTTTGTTTCTTATGAGTATAATCAAATGCAGCGGCTTCTGTAATTGCTTCGCGGTAAGCTACTTTCGGCTGTCCGACACTTACTTCGCAATTATATTCACGCTTAATTCTTTCTACGTAAATATCAAGGTGAAGCTCGCCCATTCCTCTCATTATTGTATCGCCACTTTCATCATCTCTGTAAACCTGGAAAGTAGGGTCTTCTTTCTGAAATCTGTTCATTGCTTTAGAGAAATTAGCCTGGTCTTTTCTTTCCTTAGGTTTTACTGAAAGCTCAATTACAGGAGTAGGTACGAACATAGAAGTCATAGAATAATTAACAGTGCCGTCAGTAAAAGTATCGCCCGAAGAGCAGTCCACTCCAAACATAGCCACAATTTCACCGGACTGTGCTTCTTCGATGTCTATCATATCGGAAGCGTGCATTCTTACTAATCGCGGCACTTTGATTTTTTTGCCGGTCTGAATGTTTATTATGTTATCGCCTTTTTTGATAGAACCCTGATATATTCTCATATAAGTAAGCTGCCCGAATCTGCCGTCTTCCAGTTTAAATGCCAGAGCAGTCAGCGGCTTGCTGTCGTCGGTCATAAGTTCAATTTCTTCTTCATTATTATCAAGGTCGAGAGCTTTATTCTGTATATCATAAGGATTTGGCAGGTAGCTTATTACTCCGTCCAGCATAGTCTGCACGCCTTTGTTCATTTTAGCCGTACCGACAAATACAGGAGTAATATGAAGAGCAATAGTCTGCCTTCTGATAGATTCTACGAGTTCTTCGGTTGTTACGGGTTCTTCTGAAAGGAATTTTTCAGCAATTGCATCATCATGGTCAGAAAGTTTTTCTATCATTATTTCGCGTCTTTTGGCAGCTTCATCTTTCAGATGTTCAGGAATTTCCACTTCTTTTATTTTTTCTCCGAATTCGCCTTCGTAATATATTGCTTTCATCTTAATTAGGTCCACAACACCCTGAAA
>CAZIXJ010000692.1:0-1749 GCA_964542835.1 uncultured Hyphomicrobiales bacterium | reverse complement strand
TACTCGATAAAAAACGTATTTGCAAATCATGCTCTTATTATGAATTATGCTATATTTGATATGAAAAGAAATTATTACATTTTTACTCCCGGCAGGCTCAGACGTAAGGAAAATACTATTTTCTTTGTGCCGTTTGCCGAAATTCCCGAGACTGATGATGAGAATATCCAAAATGATATTCTGCTCGAAGCCGGCACTAACGAAGATGAAATCGAATCTTTTGCAAAGAAGGTTGTGCTGCCACTTCAGGATATTGAGTCCTTTTATCTGATGACTGATATTACTTTTAATTCCCGCTTTATTGAGTTTATCGGGCAAAATAATATTCCGCTGCATATGTTCAATCGCTATGGGTTTTACTCGGGTTCGTTTTATCCCCGTGAGTATCTGCTGAGCGGTTATCTTACTATTCATCAGACTCAGTCTTATCTGGATTATGAAAAACGAATGGTGATAGCCCGGAAATTTGTGGCGGGTGCGGCAGGCAATCTCCACAAAAATCTGCGTTATTATAATAATCGGGATAAAGACCTGCAAGCTCAGATGGATACGATAGAGAGTATTATGCCTGAGATTGATAATGCAGACAAAATTGATAAACTTATGAGTGTGGAGGCTCATATACGTAAGGTTTATTATTCGGGTCTGAATGAAATTCTGGAGGGCGAACTGAATTTCAAGGGCAGGAGCTATAATCCTCCGACTAATCCGATTAATGCTCTTATTTCGTTTAATAATTCACTCGTATATACTACGGTTCTTTCGGAAATATATCATACGCAGCTCGACCCTACTATTTCATTTTTGCATCAGCCGGGAGAGCGGAGATTTTCGCTGGCACTGGATATTGCGGAAATATTTAAACCACTGCTCGCAGACAGGATGATGTTCAAACTTATAAATAAAAAGATTATCGGTAAGGATGATTTTGAGGAAAAGCTGAATGGAACTTATCTGAAAGAGAAAGGCAGAAAAAAAGTAATCGAGGAGTTCGACGGGAGATTGAAAACTACGATAAAGCACAGAAAGCTGAAGAAGCCGGTATCATATCGGCGATTGATACGGCTTGAGTGCTACAAACTAATAAAGCATTTGATTGGCGAGAAAGAATATGAACCATTTATGATATGGTGGTGAAAGATGTATCACATAGCAGTATATGACATAGGCGAAAAGCGGGTTGTGAAAATGCTGAAGCTGATGAGGCAGTACCTTCACTGGATACAGAATTCGGTGTTTGAGGGCGAGCTGACTAAAGCCCAGCTTGCCGAGTTGAAGTCAAAAGCAAAGAAAATAATGAAAAACGAGGAAGATTCGTTGATAATATTTTCTATGTCATCGGATAAATATTTGAAAAAAGAAATAATGGGAGTAGATAAAGGAGATTTGACGAGTAATTTTTTATAAATACTAAAATACTGAATTGTATGAATTTGGAGAAAATGAAAAAAGCCAAAAGTCGTCAATGTAATAAAAACAATATAAATAATTTGGGAGGATTTGCTATATTTGAGTTATGTTCTTTGGCAATATGAGTTCAATACTGGAGTCGTCGAAACCCATATAAAAATGCATTATTTGACATCGACTACAAAAAAAGGAAAAATCAGGAAAAAATAAATAAGGGAAACCGCATAAAACCTTATTTTTTTTGCCCAAAAAATTGCGGTCTCAATCGCACTATATTAGAATTGAAATCATCTCCCAATTCTTTTGCCGTCCAGACTTTTTCTTCAAAGTCTCAATCGC
>CAZIXJ010000691.1:0-1753 GCA_964542835.1 uncultured Hyphomicrobiales bacterium | reverse complement strand
TTTCAATAGAGTTAATTTTTTTAGAGGCTAATTTCACTACGTTCATCAAGAAGAACATTCCTGATATCCAGTTGCGTGGTCTCGCTTGCCTTTGTAATATTGTTAGTATTTTCATCGGCTGAATTGTCCGCCTTATACTAAGTTGATTTCATACATACAAGATGAAATATCTGATTCCCACTTGTGCCGATTTTATCGGTAAACTCCGAGACTGTGTAAAAAGTCGAAAAACTCTTTCTTTTAAGACCCTCACCCCTTAAATTTGCCGGTGGTTAATTTAAGGCTCTCCCAGTGGGAGAGGGAGTTTTGGCGATTACATTTTTCTATAATATTTGGATTTCGTTTTCACTCAGGCTCTTTATCTCGGAGTATCATCTTTCTCTATTGTTTTAAATAATATATTAAAAATTCGGCATATATCGAAACATTGTTAATTATTTGTTAAAATAAAATTTTTTCTTGTTCATTTTTAAAAAAACACTTAAAGTTATAACTTTTTTTGCAGATATTTATATTTGGATAACAATGTAATTTCAAATAAGTTTGAATATATTTTGTTTTTAAAATATTAGAGGTAAGACATGGATGTAAAAGAATCTGAACAAAAGATAAGTTCAGGTGAGCTGCTTCAGCTTGTAAGTTTTCATCTCGGAGATGAGGAATATGCCGCTGACATTCTCAATATTCAGGGCATCAACAGGATGGTGGATGTTACGAAAGTTCCTAATACTCCTGAGTATGTGGAAGGGATTATTAATCTTAGAGGAAAAGTAATTCCTATTATTGATTTAAGAAAAAGGCTTATGCTGCCTGTAAAGGAATATGACAAGAATACGAGATTTATCGTCATAGAGCTAGAGCAGAATGTAGTTGGCTTTATAGTGGACAGCGTAAATGAAGTATTGCGAATTGACAGCAATCTCACAGAAGCCCCTCCGCAATCCGTATCAAACGTTAATACTGAATTTATTACTTCGGTAGCAAAGCTGGAAGACAGGCTTATAATACTGCTTGATATGGATAAAATTTTGTCGGAAAAAGAACAAAAGCAATTAGGTAATATTGAGTTTAATAATAAATAATTTGAGGTAAAGTATGAAAATTGGTGCCAGATTAGTTTTAGGTTTTGCAGTTTTAATTATTGCAATATTAGCAGTTATTTTGCTTGGGATTAGAGGAATGTCTAATATTAACGGTGAAGTTAATCATCTTATAAATGATAATATTCCGAAGACAGTTCAGGCAAATAATATCATAGATGCTATTAATGAAGTAGCTATTGCCAACAAAAATCTTGTTATTGCTTATAATCAGGAAGTGATTAACAGCAATAAAAAAAGAATTGAAAATGCTACAGAAAAAGTAAATGTGAATTTCACAGAACTTGAAAAAACAATTAAATCTGAAAAAGGTATTGAATTGCTAAATCAGATAGAAAGCATACGAAGAGGTGAATTTTATTCATCATGGAGCAAGATGTTAGAAGCAGTTGATAATGGAAATTTGGAACTTGCCAATGAAATTATGTACGGAGAATATGTGGCTGCTGAAAGAGATTATGTAAAAGCGGTAAATAATTTAATTGATTATCAAAATGAATTAGTTAATATAACCGGTGAGAGTGCCACCGAAGCATTTAATACTTCAAGAAACCTTATGTTCATCATTGGTGCTATTGCCTTAATACTGGGTATTATTATAGCTATGTGGATAATTAAGAGTATAACAGCTCCTATAGGCAGAGCAGTAGATG
>CAZIXJ010000690.1:0-1754 GCA_964542835.1 uncultured Hyphomicrobiales bacterium | reverse complement strand
TAAATTAACAACTGTATCAGAAAAGTTAATTAAACGTAAGCTCGGTGAAATAAATACTGAATTAAAAATGGAAGTAAAGAACAAACTGATAAATATATTTGAATTGTAGCAAAAAAAATCTCCCGTCCCGGCTGACGCCGAGCCACCCTCTTTGAGAACTTTAATTAGCCGGTGGCTGATTAAAGGGAAAGAAAACATTATCCTCCTTTGGATGAGGTGTCCGCAGGACGGAGGAAGACAAAATACGCAGAGAGGTTGGGGTGCCTCGTCTTTTTGGCACAAAATTGATATTAGCATAGATGCCAGACACCCTCAAAGATGTGGGACATCTGATTAAGATAAAATTAATATGAAATTGTTGAAAACAAAATCATTGTATATAAAAAATATATCATTATATTTGTAATTGAATTTTGTGATAAATTCAATATAGAATTAAAAAATTTGTTAGTTAGTCCTAAATGGGACTGACAATGGCATTGCCATATTTAAAATCGGTAAAACCATTCATAAAACTATTTTTTTATTTGTCGCAAATTAAAAAATTTCAGGTGGGGACGCCTTAAATACCGGAAATCTCCCGATTTGCTAACGCAAATCACCCTCTTTTAAAAAAGAGGGAAAGAAAATATTATCCTCCTTTGGAGGAGGTGTCCGCAGGACGGAGGAGGACGAAGGCGTAGAGCGATGTTTGCCTTGTCTGAAAAAGTCCACCCCCTTTATTTCCCCCGCCGGCGGGGGACAGGAAAGAGGGATTAAAACGCAGAGCATTCTAATCTTTGTAGCAAAAAATAAATGAAATAAAATCCGGGACTGCGGAGCAGTCCAATATTCGACATCTCCGATGTCAGGAATGAAAACGGAATTGATATATCTACAAACATTTGATGCCTCCGGACATCTCATATAATGAGATAAAGATTGATTTTGTGTTGATGATTTTGATAATTTGTCTGTACTATTACTTAACAATACGGGTAATAAATTTTCGTGTTTATTTTTTTATATGAACAATTAGAAAATGTATATGAATACTGATATAAATATTGCCGAAAACGAAAATACTTTATTTCTTGCAATAGATAAGAAAAAAATAAATTTTGATGTAATTGAGCAGATTCATTCAATTTTATCAAATAAATTTTTGAAGAAAGTTCAAATTCAGGAAGTGGATGACAAAGAGCAGAGTGAAATTGAAGCTATGCTTAATTCTATGTCTGATGATGAAAAAAAAATAGTAAGAACAGATAAATTGCTAATTCAAATATGAAAATTGAATTGCAAATAAACTATACTAATGCATCTGAAAAGTTTATACTAAAGAATAAATCACTCATTAGTTATAAACAAATCAGAGATTTAATAGAAAAAAGTATAAAAAAACTTAACAATCATAATATTAACATAGATATTAAAGCACTTAAAGGAAATTTGCAAGGGTTTTATCGGATTAGAAAAGGTGATTTGAGAATTATTTTCAAATACTATAAAGGTGAAATTCACATAGTTAATATTGAAAAGATTGATTTTCGAGGGGATATTTATTAAAGTTCAAATAAATAAACAAGTAACATTTGAAGAAATCGGCGAAGAATTCAAAGTTACGGTTTGGAATGGTTAGGCTAAAGCCTTTAATAATTCAGGAATAACAAAACCACGAGTTAAAACTCGTGGCAACTGAAAAGATTTAAACCCTGAAAGGGTGAAATTGTTATAGCAGTAATCTCCCGTCTCGGCTGACGCCGAGCCACCCT
>CAZIXJ010000689.1:0-1759 GCA_964542835.1 uncultured Hyphomicrobiales bacterium | reverse complement strand
GAAAAATCCATATCAGAAAATAATGCTAATCTGAAAAATCTTCAGAACAAATATGATGAAGCAAAGTTACATCTCGATGAAATGAATAAAACCCTATCAGAAAAGGAAGCAGAAATAATTGAAATAACTAAATCAATTAATAAATTTGAATCAGAGAATAAATATCTGAAAGAAAAAATTGATACTAAAAATTCGGAATACGATGAATTAATAAAAAATTCCAAAGTAGCTTTTGAAAATACTGCATCAAGACTATTCGAAGATAACACAAGCAAATTTTCAAAATTAAGCAAAGAACAAATAGAAGTGATTCTCAATCCGTTGAAAGAAAATCTGAAAGAATTTAAAGAAAAAGTAGAACAAACATATGATAAAGAGGCTAAAGAGCGATTTTCACTTGAGGACAGAGTAAAAGAGCTTATGGAGCTTAACAAACAAATAAGCACCGATGCAAGCAACCTCACTAAAGCGCTTAAAGGCGAAGCTAAAACTCAGGGTAACTGGGGAGAAATGATACTTGAAAGAATATTGGAGCTTTCAGGACTCAGAAGAGGGGAGGAGTACTTTGTTCAGGAATCCTATGTTGATGAAAACGGCAAAAGAAAACAGCCTGATATTATTATAAAATATCCTGACAGCAGGTATGTAATAGTTGATTCCAAAGTGTCGCTCAATGCTTATGAGAGATACATTAACAGCAATGATGCAGTGGAACAAAAGATTCATATGATGAATCATATTACGTCCTTAAAAAATCACATTGATAATCTTGCTGGCAAAGAGTATGGAGAGATGAAAAATGCTCTCGATTTTGTAATGCTTTTCATTCCCATAGAGCCTGCATATATTGTAGCAATTCAAAATGACAGCAATTTATGGAATTATGCTTATGATAAAAGAATTTTACTGATAAGCCCAACTAATCTGATTGCAGCGCTCAAACTTGTAGCAGACATCTGGAAAAGAGAAAATCAGAACTTAAATGCACTTGAAATTGCCAAAAGAGGCGGACAGATGCTTGAAAAATTTCGGGGGTTTATTATTAATATGAATGATATAAAAAAACAAATAGATAAGCTGGGCGAAACTCATACAAATGCAATGAGAAAACTGTCAGAGGGGAGAGGAAATTTAATTGGTCAGGCTCAAAAATTAGAGGATATGGGGGTAAAGGCAAAAAAATCGTTGCCTGAACCTGAGTTTTAAATATTATGCTGTAATATGTAAATTACATCCCAAACTTGCATACTGAGCCTGCCGAAGTGGTCATTTCCCCATTATTCCCAAACTCAGAGACTGTGTGAAAAGTCGTCATTCTGATTTTGCGTAGCGACTGAAGAATCCGGAAAGTCTCATTAATACCGGACTCTTCACTTCGTTTAGAATGACTTTGGTGTATAATTCATCGTTTTCAAACAGCTTTAATAGTTAAATTTCAAGGCTTTTGCCTGAACACTTCCACGAGTTAAAACTCGTGGCAACTAAAATAAATGTAGAGACGAGGCGGTGTCTCGCCTTTGTGGCAGGGAGTAGAAAATTTTGAAATATTCGTTCTTTGATTTGATTTCCATCGGGTGAACCCGATGGTTGAGAAATAATGCAACCGTTGGGTTTACCCAACGGGTATGATAATCCTCTGTCTCGGCTGTGCCGAGACACCTCCATTAGGAAAGGAGGAAAGTAGAGACGAGGCGGTGCCTCGTCTTTGTGTCAGGGAATTAGAAATTTAGAAAAGATATGTTATTTGATTTGAATCCCA
>CAZIXJ010000688.1:0-1768 GCA_964542835.1 uncultured Hyphomicrobiales bacterium | reverse complement strand
ATTCTTTTTGGTATTCCAATTGCTATTAAAGATAATATTGTTACTAAAAATTTATTCCTTTTTCAAGTAATTTGAAACTTTTTTTGCCTGCATTAAGTTTTGCTCCCGTACCTATTGGTATGGTCAGTTTGTCAGAAGTATGACCAAAAGGAAGTCCTATTACAGTTGGGATTCCCAGTGGCTTCACAATTTGGTTAATTACTTCCATTATAGTATATCCTCTGTTAGGAAAAAAAGGCTTTCTCACATTCAGATTTTTAAATTTACCAAATACGATAGCTGATGCCTGATGCAGTTTCCCTGCTATCTTTAATTGATTAAGCAAACGGTCTACCTGATACGCATGCTCAGATATTTCTTCAATCAATAATATTTTTCCTTTTGTATCTATTTCGTATTTGGTGCCAAGCAGTGAATTAATCATAGTAAGATTCCCACCGCAGATTTCACCGGTTGCTTCTCCCTTATTAATTACAATCATATTATTAAAAGTTGATTTGGCTTCATCATCCTCATCAAAAAACTGGCTTCTGAAACTTTGTTTTGTAATATATGAAAAATCAATTGATGCCACCGGACCATGAAATGTAATAAGCCCTGTCTCCTGATATATTGCATTTAGGAGTGCAGTAATATCACTGAATCCGATTATTATTTTCGGATTTTTTTTAATGTCGTCAAAATCAATCATATCCAAAATTCTTAATACTCCATAACCGCCTCTTGCAGCAATTATGGCATCAATTTCGGGATTTCGGATATAGCTCATAAATTCATCTGCCCTTTCATTATCAGGAGCTGCAAGGTATCTGTGTCTGTTTCTTTGATTTTTTACTGATTCTCCGATGATTACTTTTAATCCCAGTGATCTGAAGAAATTTAGACTGTGCCGGATTTCATACATGCTTGTAGGGCTTGCAGGCGAAGCTATTGCAATAGTAGAGCCTGCTTTTAGGGCGTCCGGAAATATTTTTTTTTGATTATTTTTCGTTTCTATTTCATTATAGAGTTTATCCAAAGACAAAAAGGGGAGAGATTGAAGGATAGTCAAGCCTCCAAAGGAATAAACCGAGTTTTTTAAAAAATTTCTTCTGTCCATTATTTTCATTTTTTTTCAAATCAATTTTACAAATTAACAATAATTTCTTAATTTAGCATAAGAAAAATAAACAAATCGTTTCGGAAAGGTGCAGGAGTGGTTGAACTGGCTCGCCTGGAAAGCGAGTGTGCCTTCACGGGTACCGAGGGTTCGAATCCCTCCCTTTCCGCAACATTACTTATTATAAAGAATTATGAACAACAAAAAACCACTAATACTCGTAGTAGATGACATACCAAAAAACCTACAGGTAATTGGAAATTTATTAAATAAAGAAGGCTATGAAATAGCAGTGGCTTCAAACGGATATGAAGCACTTGATGCAATTAATGATACTACGCCTGATCTTATACTCCTTGATATTATGATGCCTGAGATGGATGGCTACGAAATAGCCCAAAAAGTAATGGATAATCCTGAAACATCTGGAATACCTATTATTTTCATTACGGGCAGAGCTGACATTAGTGATATTGTAAAAGGCTTTAAAATTGGCGCAGTAGATTATATTACCAAGCCTTTCAATGTGCTTGAACTCTTGAGCAGAGTAAATACTCACATCTCCCTTAAAATTACTAAGGACAATCTGAAACAAAAAAATGATGAGCTAGATAAAGCCAAAGAAGAGCTTGAAAAAACAATAGCAAGCAAAGATAAATTCTTTTCAAT
>CAZIXJ010000687.1:0-1771 GCA_964542835.1 uncultured Hyphomicrobiales bacterium | reverse complement strand
ATATTAAAAAACAAATAATTATTATCTAAAAATTCAATAACATCTTTATTTTGAAACGTAGTTTTATTCATACGCTTGCACCAACTACATGAATTATTCTGAAAATACAGCAAAACAGGTTTACCTGTTTCTCTTGATACATCAAAAATCTCTTCATAGCTGTATTTGTTCTCTAAAATATCAGCAAATGCGAATGATACTGATAAAAGCAATAAAGAGAATATCCAAAAAAACTTTTTCATAACATACCTCTAAATATTTTTAAAGAAGTAAGTGAAGTGATTTTTTCACTTCACTTACATTATTATTTATCTTTGTGAAACATTAGTTGCATCAATAAATATTCCAGATGACGTAGAATTAAAATTATTACTAGAATATGTGGTTGTACTACAGAGAAAGATACAACCATTTTCTACACATTCAACCGTTACTTCACCACCGGATTGATTTGAATTAGTTGAACAATGATCATGCGTAACTCTACCATTACATTTGCAGTTAATAGTCATTGTTCCTCCTCCGGTATTATATGCAGTCATTAACATGTCAAATGGTATAAAGTAAGTATCAGAACTTGCTGAAAACTCAACAGAATTATTTATTTCTGTAATTTGAGCGCCTGTTAAAATAAAAGTACTACTTTTATCAGAAGAAGTAGCTGTTCTCAAAGAGATATCATATTCAACATCGCCATTTCCAAGATTATAAATAGTAATATCAATGGCATTTCCAGTTGGTTGATCATCTATAAATTCTAAACTTGAATAAGTGGTCTGTGCATTTACTTCCATAAAGAATATAAGACTTATTATAGGGATTAATAAATATTTGTACATTTTAAATTTCCTTATTTTTTTTATTTTAATTAAAGTTGTGTAACATTTGTTGCATTAACAAAAACACCTGTTACACCTATTGACAAAATTGAAGGTGATAATACGTTAGGTTTACATCCCTCTGCTGCTTCACATCCATCATTAGCACAAGTAACAGTTACTCCTGTGCCAGTATTCCTATGTCCAATATTACACTTCTCAGTAGTTTGTACACCATCACAAAAGCAACCAGCTGTAACCTTGTTACCACCAGCATAAATTGCTGATATTTGCATATCAAAAGGAATAAAATAAACATCTGCACTCGTCATAAATTCTAAAGTGCCATTTATTTCAGTTATATTTGCTCCGGTTAAAACATAGATACTGTTTTCATCCTGTGATGTAGCAGGTCTTGTTGACCGAGCGTAATCTACAGTCCCATCCGGATTTTGTGTAATTGTAATGTCAATAGCATTACCTGTTGCCTGTCCGTCAATAATTTCCAGACTTGAATAAGTCTGAGCGTTAGCTTGCATTACAAATGCAAGAGCAGTTACGAGAATAAAAATATATTTAAACATAAAATATTTCCTTGTTTAATTTTCAAAAATTTATTATATAAAATATCACATTTGGACATACGTATAGTATATCCAAGCCTGCTATTCATTGCTATCGCAAGTAGCAAAGTAGGCGTGGACTGATGGGTGAGCCTCATTAGTCCTTTTTTTATTATGGTATTTTAGTACACTGGTGGCATTTAGGTGCCCTCCGTATTTTGTAAAACAATCGAACTATATTATTTTATTTGCCGTAAAGCAATTAAATTGTCTAATTCCGGTTTTCAGTGAGAATCTATTTGAGTTTGTATAAAGTAGAGAATAATAGCAATAATGCAGATTTGGAGAGAAATATCCTGCAATAATTTTCTTCATTGCTCGTCTTAATGT